>CAZOXI010000402.1:0-3998 GCA_964583445.1 uncultured Bacteroidaceae bacterium
ATGAAAAGACTTATTGTAATACTTATTACGGCTGGATTACTGCAGATATCTACAGAGAGCCGTGCCTGCACCAACTTCCTGGTTACTCCGGGAGCCTCGGTAAACGGCACCTCTATGATCACGTATGCTGCTGATGCACATGTTTTATATGGTGAACTGTATTTTACTCCGGCGGCCACGTATCCTGATGGGACGATGTTAAGTATTTATGAATGGGATACCAACAAATTCCTGGGACAGATCAAGCAGGTACGAAAAACCTATTCAGTGGTAGGCAATATGAATGAGCACCAGTTGGCCATTGGGGAGACCACGTATGGCGGGCGGAGCGAACTTCGTGATACCACGGGTATTATTGACTATGGAAGCCTGATCTACATTGCCCTGCAGCGTGCAAAAACTGCAAGGGAAGCGATCAACATCATGGCTGAACTGGTAGACACCTATGGATATTACAGTTCGGGTGAGTCCTTTTCCATATCAGATCCCAACGAAGTATGGATCATGGAACTGATTGGAAAAGGCACAAAGATGGTGACCAAAGGCAGGGGCAAAAATGCCATGACCTATAATGCCAATAAAGGAGCGGTCTGGGTGGCGGTCAGAATACCTGACGGGTACATCTCCGGTCATGCCAACCAGGCGAGGATACAGCAATTCCCGCTGGATGATCCGGAAAATTGTCTTTATTCAGAGGATGTCATTGACTTTGCCAGGGAGATGGGCTATTATGAAGGCAGTGATGAAGACTTTAGTTTTTCAGATACATATGCGCCGGTTGATTTTGGGGGCGCCAGGTTTTGTGACATGCGTGTTTGGTCCTTCTTTAAGGAAGTGAATGATGATATGGACCAGTATTTCTCTTATGTGAAAGGAGAAGACCTGGACAACAGGATGCCGCTGTATATCAAACCCAACCGGAAAATCTCCAATTATGACCTGATGAACTTTATGCGGGATCATCTCGAAGGTACCGAGCTGGATATGCGCAAGGATGCGGGTGCAGGACCCTTCGAACTCCCCTATCGCTGGCGACCACTCTATTGGGAAGTAGATGGAAAAACCTACTGCAATGAGCGCGCCACGGCAACACAGCAGACAGGCTTTTCTTTCGTAGCCGAGAGCCGGCCTGACATGCCTGATATCATCGGAGGGATCCTTTGGTTTGGGGTTGACGATGCGGCTTCTACTGTGTATGTTCCGATGTACTGCGGAATGACAGATGTGCCATTCAGCTATGCTGTAGGCAATGGCGACCTGCTCACCTACTCCGAAAGTTCAGCTTTCTGGACATTCAACTTTGTTTCCAACTTTGCATACCTCAGGTACAATCTAGTGATGGAGGATGTCCGGAAAAAACAGGATGCCATGGAAAAAGGATTCATTGAAAAAGTTCAGGAAGTGGATCAGAAGGCATTGGCCCTATACGAAGAAGATCCAGAAAAGGCGCGCGATTATATCACCAATTTTTCCGTGAATGCAGGAGATCATACCGTAGCTGTTTGGAAGGAACTGGGACAGTACCTCCTGGTAAAATATATCGATGGTAATGTGAAGAAAGAGAAGCACGGAAGATTTCTCCGTAATGATTACGGGTATCCCGTGAGTCCTGATCAACCCGGATATTCAGAAGAGTGGAAGCGTAATGTTGTGAAAGACACAGGGGATAAACTGCTGGTGCCCGATGAAGGGGGACACTAGCGGTGACTGTGCTTTTTAAACAAAAAATTGTTGATAAATACTGTTTTATTACCAAATTATTTTCTAATTTTGCGACCTGTTAAAATGACAGGAACACAATAAAAGATTTGAGCGATGAATTTAATGGATGTAGTAAAAGAGAATTACGCTGCTGAGACCAACCTGCCGGATTTCAAAGCGGGTGATACAATAACTGTACATTATAAGATTAAGGAAGGTAGTAAAGAACGTATCCAGCAATTCCGGGGTACGGTACTTCAGAGAAGAGGCAACGGTAACACCGAAACATTTACTGTTCGCAAGATGTCCGGTAACGTAGGTGTTGAGCGTATCTTTCCTTCTGCATCTCCCTTCATTGATAAAATTGACATTAACAAAAGAGGTCGCGTACGTCGCGCCAGGATCTTCTACCTGAGGAAGCTGACTGGAAAACGTGCACGGATACAGGAAAAGAAATACTAAGTTTTTTAAACGGATGGACCAGTAGCTCAACTGGATAGAGTACCTGACTACGGATCAGGAGGTTGGGGGTTCGACTCCTCCCTGGTTCACATTGTAAATCCTGGAAACCCCGCTATCTGAATAATGGCGGGGTTTTCTGTCTTTTTTAAAAAATTCAGTGAAGAGCACATGCAGATTGCCGGGATTTGACGTCCCCGCGATCAGTTCCCTGAACACGGTATCCGTAACATCCTCCATGGGTGCCAGCGCAAAATGTGGTGTGGGCAAAGTATTCCAGAAGTTGCTCATTGTGCTCCTTACTTTCCATCCCCGGGAGACCTTCCCGACAAAGTTGATTATTCAGCTACATCAGACGATCCAATGAGTAAGACAGGTTTCAGTAAAAATTGCTGAAATCGGCGGCAGGATCATTACTTGCCAGTTACAAGAACTGCTTCGAAAGGAAGCGGAAGAACATTTTATTACGTATCTTGTTTATACATGAAAACCTGAATATGGAACTTGAAAAGAAAAAATGTATTCCTTGTGAAGGTGGTGTTCCACCGCTTACAGAAGATGAGATACTCGCGTATATTACCCTGGTAAAGGGATGGATCGTCAGGGATAACAAGAAGATCACCAAATCCTATAGTTTTGTCAATTTCAAGCATACCATGGCATTCGTGAATGAAGTAGCCAGGATCGCCGAGGAAGAGGGACACCACCCGGTGATGCACATCGGATACGGGAGTGCGGAGATTGAATTATGGACACATGCCATCGACGGTCTTTCCGAGAATGATTTTATCATCGCAGCGAAAATCGACCGGCTCTGAAAAAACAGTGCATTATTATCCATCCGGCTCAAGAACCATCTTTTCCGTGATGATCGTTCCCGCCAGGGGCCTGGGAATTTCTTCAAAATAGAGATTCTCTGCTGAAATATTTGGATGAAGGGTATTCTTAAGTATTTCCTTTTCCTTGCGTGGCCTGTCCCGAAACGGGACATCCGGCGCGGACCGGTTAATTTTCCTGGATTCCGTGAGCACGAAGACAGGAACACTGAACTCATTTGCCGCAAGAACCATTTGCAGCGTTCCGGCTTTGTTGACAATCACATTTTTACGTACCTGGTCCGCCGCAAGGATCAGGTAATTCGTTTGCCGCATCATCTCTCCAGCCAGCACATCAGGGATCAGTTGCACCTGGTATCCCATTTCAGCCAGCTCCATCGCCTGGATCCTCCCCTCTTCGGCGGGCGCTGAAAGCGTCTGGATCACCTTCATTTCAACCTGCTCTTTTGACAGCAGTCGAAAAACCTCGATGACCGTTCCACTGTTACTGTGTAGCATGACCGTACTGTTCTTCAGTCGCGCCAGGCGAAGCAGGTTGTTTTTAACCAATTGCGGGGCTCGCTCCCAAAAGGCTTTATATTCATGAATGAATTCCAGGTAATTTGCCGGATAGTTCCTGACAGATATGTTGTGTGTAAGGATCAGTTCCTCACAAAAATGCCTGATCACAGTAAACATTTCCATTTTACGATGGACCTGTTCGATATAACTGATAAATGTGACCGGATCCAATTCATGATCCATCAGTTCATTCTCCAGCGCAATCATCAGCCTGTTCAGCAGTGTGACAGAGCCGCTTACTTTGTCATCCAATACCTGTTGTATGGAAGGAGGCAATCTCATGGCTAACACATTTTGGTTTTCAGCTATATAAACTACCCTCATTAAAGCATCAGATCCCGATGGCACCTGTAAATGTATATCATTTCCGACAAAAATGTAATAAGAACAGGGATATTCGTCCCCTGACGCGTTGTCCAAAAGAAAATTTAAAAAAAAAAA
>CAZOXI010000403.1:0-3995 GCA_964583445.1 uncultured Bacteroidaceae bacterium
GTTGTAAATAGAAATCTGCCTTTATGTCAATATTAAGGAGGATTTTGAACTCTTTTTCACATTTTCTAATATCACGTGAGTGAAAAATCACCTTTTTATCCTTCCAAAAATGGTCTTTTATTGAATTAAAACTATCTCTTAATGAATCATACTGCGTTTGAGACATTATTACCCCGCACAAAGCAAAACTCGGGAAGTTTGGATCTATATTCTTCAATCCATGATCACCCGATTCATCTATGAATATGTAATAATCCATATTGAATTAAAGATAGGAATTCATTTTGACAAACAGGGAAACAGAATGGAAGGTATCGCATTTTGCGATACCTTCCACGCAACATTCAGTAGGTACATTGTCTTACGTTTTTACGGAAAGCAAAACAGGAAGAGCAGGAATTCAAAAACCGGAAATCTATCGGGTACAGGCAGGGAGAAAAAGAATAACCCCAGGTATTTCAAATATAGTTATCCCTATCCTTAAGATTAAGTCTTGACTATTTTAGTTTATCCGTAATCATCATAATGACGTTCTTCTTCCGGAATTTTCCTGACCTCAGCTATATTGCTGAGAATCTGATGGAGCGTGTGATCGAGCTTGTCTTTCGGGATTGGATTGCCCCAGAATACATCTTCCAAATGGTCGGCCTCCACTTTCAACAATTTCTTTGTAAGTTTTTCAGCTTTATCAAGGTATGCTGACTCATCCTCGCAATCATAGGATAACAATCCGTAATGCAAAGTCAGGTCATGCGAGAGTTTTTCTGCTTTAATAAGTATACCCTTGTATGCTTCGATAGATAAATCATCTGTGTCCATTTGTGCTATTTTGGTTATGCCTGGTGAATAAATATAAAGAATAATTGATTCGCCTATTCAGATAAAGGGATAAATTATATATTTTATATCGTGATATGCGATATCTGTACCTTAATTCATTGTATATAATAAATAAATACTTTATTATTGCATATCGCGATATGCAATAACTGAATCATGAATGTACAAAAACAAATCATGAAACCACAGGATGTAATTGTTTTATTAAAGATAGTGAACCTTAAGGACAAACCCTGGACACAGCTTACACTAGCCGATGAACTGTTTATCAGTCAATCGGAAATAAGTGCCTCCATAGCACGGTCGAAATACGCGGATCTACTGCATGCAAACGGAAAATCTGTGATGGCCCTTGCGTTCATGGAATTCCTCCAGTTTGGGATACGGTATGTTTTTCCTGTGAAACCCGGACCAATGGTCAGGGGAGTTCCAACTGCTCATTCTGCAGACCCCCTGAAAGAGCAGATAATAAGTAGTGAAAACTATGTTTGGCCATCCGCCAAAGGACAGACCAGGGGTCATAGTATTATTCCTCTCTACCCTTCTGTCGTGGATGCTATTAAGCTTGATGCCAGTTTGTATGAAATGCTTGCACTAGTCGATGTATTGCGCGTTGGAAAAGCAAGGGAAAAAGAGATCGCCATCGGCGAACTGAAAAAGAGGATTCTGGATGAATAAAAAGTCCATAAATATCGATGCAGTCTCCAGGGTGGCAAAAGCCTTAGGCGATTTAAAGGACCAGATGGTTTTTGTTGGCGGAGCAGTTACTACCCTGTATGCCGATACAGTTGCAGATCTGGAATTGCGAGAAACTGACGATATAGACCTGACAAGTGTTGAACTGGTGGATTATAATAAATACAGTCAACTCCTGGAAAAGATGACCCAGCTTGGATTTCATCCCGATCCGGATGGACATGCTATATGCAGCCTCAAGTTTAAGGATATTTCGGTAGACCTAATGCCAGCTGAGGACGGACCTCTTGGTCCTGCAAACAAATGGTACAGGTTTGGGTTTGATGAGCTTTGGACAAGTATGGCAGGAGAAGAGGAGATCAAGATCCTCTCTCCACCTTGTTTCTTGGCGACAAAATTTGAAGCATTCAATGACAGGGGAAAAGATTACAGGACCAGTCATGACTTTGAAGACATCATATTTGTCCTCGATAATCGAAATACATTGGTAGATGAAATTAAGCAGTCCAGGTCAGAAATAAAATCATTTCTTAAAAGAGAATTTAAAAAGATCAATGAAAGTAAATACAGAGACGAATTTCTGTCGGTCCATCTTGATCCATACATCAAAGGTGAGAGATTTGCTATTTTGCTGGAAAAAGTCCAACAAATAGTGAACATGTAATTTAGTCATTCCCCTACCATCCCGCGCAGCAAGCGCTGCGAGAGTAACAATAATGGACAGGAGATGAATGTTTGACCCTGTCGTATTGTATCAGTCAGAAATTCTCATCAGCTTCTCATCGATGGCCAGATTTTTTTCGTTTGCTGGTCTTCGCCTGCTGGTTGCCGAATTTGTAAGTCGCACTAAAGCCAAAGCGCCGGTTTGCGCCTGGACTTCAGTATCGATAAAAACAATACGTGGCATCGGGCGTAGTTTGAAATCGTTGGCTAAGCGTGAAGATAGGAAATTTGTGAGAAATATGTATCTGATTCGATATTTCAACTTGAAGGCACAAATTGGAGGACGCAAATTGCGACCACCTCCAGAACTTGAAGTATTCACCCTGCCTGCCCTCTGTTTTTACTGAACATGGAATTCATCAATCAGCAAATGTTCTTTCCGTTATAATTACCTGATTGCTTTAATCCAGCGAAGTGATTTCACCAACGGCATACAAGGGAAGGTTGGTCAGCCACCCTTCATTTCGGAAATCAGACATTGAAGTTCGGATCGAAACAGGGGGTAAATACTTCTGATAAAAAGACTTCAGACTTTTTGCTTTGAGATTTTCTTCCGCCTTAACTTCAAGTGGTATGATCCTTCCCTTGTGCTGGATCAAAAAGTCAATTTCTGACGAAGCCCTCTCTGCAGACCAATATTTAATTACTATTTCTTTTTTCGTTTTCAATTGCTGGAGAACATATTGCTCTGTGAGCGCACCTTTGAATTCAGAGAATATGGCATTACCTTCTATGAGGGTTCTGACATCCAGGTCGTTCATTGCAGAAAGTAAACCTACATCGTGAATAAACAGTTTAAATGCACTGAGATCTTCATAAGCTTTCAACGGAATTCCGGGCTTCGAAACACGGTAGATCTTATCAACCAGACCGCAATCAACAAGCCATTCAAGCGCAAGTTCATAATCCTTTGCCCTGGAACCGGACTTGACTGCGCTATAGATAAACTTCTTGTTCTCCCTTGCCAGTTGGGATGGGATTGAATTCCAAATCATACGTACTCTCGGAACAATTTCCGGCGGGACATGCTTTGAAAAATCCTGTTCATAAGCCAGTAAGATCCGTTTTTGGATTTCCCTTACCTCTTGAAAATCGTTATGGTTGCTATACGATAATACTGCTTCGGGCATTCCCCCGGTAAAGTAATATTGCCTGAGCAGGTGAATAAATTTCTCCCTGAAAGTCTTCATCATCGTCCAATCCTGGGTTTCAATCAGTTCAAGCAAGGGGGTGTTTCCTGTTGCCAAAAGATATTCTTCAAATGACATGGGGAGTAAATCCAGAAATGCTACTTTACCAACGGGAAATGAAGTATGCTTGTGGGTTGCCACACCCAATAATGAGCCCGCAGCAATGAGATGATATTCCTCAGCATCCTCTGCGAAATATTTTAAAGAAGTAACGCCTCCTGGCGCCTCCTGGATCTCATCAAAAATAATAAGGGTACTGCCGGGGACGATCTTCATACCTGAATGGATCTCAAGTACTTTAATAATGCGCTCTATGCTGTAATCCTCCTTAAATACAGACTGAAGCGTTTTTGCTCTTTCAAAATTAATATACACCGTTTGTCCATACTCTTTTTTGCCAAATTCCCTGATAAGCCAGGTCTTCCCTACCTGCCTGGCACCTCTTATCAGCAACGGTTTTCTTTCCGGATCATTCTTCCAGGAAATCAATGTCTTTTAACACCAGCTATTAACGTTACCACCAAACAGGAAAAAATGATCCCCCCT
>CAZOXI010000404.1:0-3990 GCA_964583445.1 uncultured Bacteroidaceae bacterium
TCCTGATACTCACCGGGTGGATCCTGCTGTTGCCGACTGTGCTGATGGATCTGTCAGGCTTCTGAGATGCGGTTGGTATTGAGCACCTTGAGTAGCAATTTATCCTTTCAGAAAGAGTTGAAATGTTGTTTTCCTTTTGAACGCTTTTTTCGTTCCAAACTGGCGCGTAGCATAAATCGTTTTCATGATCGCGGACAATCCGTGATGATCGAGGTATTCATAACCGCGGCATGGGAGAAAACCGTTACAACATTTACCTGAAAGAAATCCCGACCCCTGCAGTGTGCGTGGAATAGAGTGTGTGTGTGAAATCGTAGTGAATGGTGAGTACGCCCAGCTTGATCCTGATCCCTGCGTTCAGCCGCAGGTTCCTGAAGTTTTCAAATTCCAGTCCTTCGATCGGATCTTCCATGACGACATAGGTTGTCTTACCAAAATCTTCACCCGCTTCACTGACAATAGTATTAACGGGATAATTGCCGGTCAGCGCCAGGTCGACAAGCGAGCCTGCATAGCCGATCCCTTCATACACTGTAATGATCGGAATGGACTGTGAGGCGATTAGGTTAATGGTCCAGCCCGATACATCCATCTTCAAAAACTGGTCGTCGAAGTTGGGCGGGTTGGTCATCGGTACCTCCGCGATCGGTTGCATGTCGAGATGTGCAGATGTATTCAGTTTTGTATATCCTCCCTGTACAGCAATATTGATGAAATTAAGCTTATTAAGCACCGGTATCCATTGCGAGATGGAGTGTTTTCCCCCGATTCCGAAAAGACCGATTCTGCCGTAGTCACCAAACCGCAGTTCCGGCACATACCTGAGGGTCAGGTCTGTTCCCTTGATCAGTCCGATCGATGCCTGGGCCATTGGCATGGGCAACCAGTCGAGACCGGATCCGTTGGGATGGGTCACCCTGGCCATCTCATAGGTTTCCGGGGCTCCACTTACCGGGTTTGCTACCTCGGCAGAGTAGATCAGTTCGGGCCGGACATCCATGTCACCCGCTGCTGTCGGGGCAATGGTGGTAGGACCGTTCACTTCCGCCCGAAGTCCCTGCAATGTGCTCAGATCATAGCTGAGCACTACCGGGGGTGCGTATGCAATGCTGAATGTAGCGGTGACATCAAAGCCACCCAGTTGATGCGGTTTGGCGGTGTTGTACCAACCGGCATTCAGGTTCGCTCCCATAATATTGGCATAGGGGCGGAGATATTCCTTAAGCAGTAATTTGGCATCATTGGTGTAACCATAGACAAAATCAAGTGTCGGCAGTTGCGCACGGACGTTGTTGACAGCACATGTTACAAGGATGATAGCGATGATCTTTCCTATTTTTTTCATTGCAGGATTAATTTTGTACTACAAAAATAGAGAAATTATAGACAGCACAGCACAATTTATCACATACGAAAGCGCTATTATATTTCAGTATACATCAGAATTCGACTAAATTTGTCTGCATGGAACCAAAGATCCAGTTACCCAATCAGCCCCTGGCGGACCGCATGCGTCCCAAAACGCTGGATGAATATTCCGGTCAGGATCATCTTGTCGGGAAGGGCGCAGTGATCAGGACGATGGTCGAAACCGGTTCCATGAGTTCGTTTATCCTGTGGGGCCCCCCGGGGGTTGGCAAGACTACGCTGGCGAAGATCATCTCCCACCAGTTGCAACGCCCCTTTTATAATCTCAGCGCGATCAATTCCGGGGTCAAGGATGTGCGCGAGACCATTGAGAAGGCCCGGAAACAACAATTCTTCAACAAACCCAACCCGGTGCTGTTCATCGATGAGATACACCGGTTCAGTAAATCGCAGCAGGACAGCCTGTTGGGTGCGGTTGAAGCCGGGATCATCACACTGATCGGGGCCACTACGGAGAATCCTTCCTTTGAAGTCATCTCTCCCCTGCTTTCCAGGTGCCAGGTATACATTCTCAACAGCCTGGACAAAGAACAGTTGATCAGCCTGCTTGAAAAAGCGCTAAAAGAGGACAGCTATTTGAAAAAGCTGGATGTGCAGGTCCTGGAGTTTGAGGCTATACTACAATATTCAGGTGGAGATGCAAGGAAACTCTACAATACACTGGAACTGGTGGTCCGGTCGGAACTTGCGGATCACGCGGAACGGATTGAGATCACGAATGATAAGGTAAAAGAGCGGCTCCAGGAGAATATTGCCACGTATGATAAGAACGGGGAGCTGCATTATGATATCATATCTGCATTTATCAAATCCATTCGGGGAGGGGATCCTGATGCTGCAGTGTATTGGCTTGCCCGAATGCTGGATGGTGGTGAAGACATAAAATTCATTGCACGCAGGTTGGTGATACTGGCAGCGGAGGACATTGGCCTGGCCAATCCCAATGCCCTGCTGATGGCCAACAACTGCTTCCAGTCCATTCACGTGATCGGGATGCCTGAGGCCAGGATTATTCTATCCGAGACCGCCATCTACCTGGCCAGTTCGCCAAAGAGCAATTCGGCCTACGCTGCCATCAACGCTGCACTGGCAAATGTAAAAGAGACAGGGAACCTGCCTGTCCCCCTGCATTTGCGCAATGCACCCACCAAGCTGATGAAAGACATCGGGTATGGTGAGAATTACAAGTATGCGCACAATTATGACGGAAATTTTGTGCCCGACCAGTTCCTCCCCGACGAGATCAAAACCCAGCAATTCTATATCCCAGGCAATAACAGCAGGGAGAAAGAGATCAGGAAAAACCTGCAAAACAACTGGAAAGACAAGAAAAATTATGATGAATAAAATCAGGAAACCCGACATCAGTACGACCCTCCCTGGGATCAAGCACGCTGAATTGGGTCAGTTTTTTCTATTGGCCGGTCCGTGTGTGGTGGAAAACCGTGAACTGGTGATCAGGACTGCCGCGCATATTCAGGAGCTCACCTCCCGGCTTCACATCCCCTTTGTTTTTAAGGCCTCCTACCGGAAGGCCAACCGTTCGCGGGCAGATTCATTTTCAGGTATCGGGGATGAAAAGGCGTTGAAGATACTCTCCGAAGTAAAGAGTGAATTGGATATTCCTGTGGTAACCGATATCCATAGTGTCGAGGAGGCAGAAATGGCAGCTGCGTACGTGGATGTGCTGCAAATTCCTGCATTTCTCTGCAGGCAAACCGATATCCTGCAGGCTGCGGCTGCTACCGGGAAAACCATATCCGTAAAAAAAGGACAATTCCTGTCACCCGGGGCGATGAAGTTTGCGGTGGAAAAAGTACGTGGTGCAGGAAATGACAAAGTAATGATCACGGAGCGTGGCACAACCTTCGGGTACCATGACCTGGTGGTTGATTTCAGGGGCATCCCGGAAATGCAGTTGCTGGATGTTCCCGTCGTACTGGATATAACCCATTCCCTGCAGGAACCTAACCAGTCGGGAGGTGTGACAGGCGGACGTCCGGAGATGATCGAAACCATCGCCCGTGCAGGCATTGCGGTGGGTGTGGACGGACTGTTCATGGAGACCCATCCTGATCCCGGGGCTGCACTTTCTGACGGGGCCAATATGCTTCCACTGGACCAACTGGGGGGACTGTTGACCAGACTGGTGCGACTTCGGGAGACTATTCTGCAATTTTAACCGTTAGTTAAGCAGCAACGGACTACTTGCCAGGCATTCTCATCATGATGGGATATCACATGTGTGAGGCAGTAGGCAAGGTGTAGCCCGATAGAACGATAATGTAAATATTATCAATTGCTTAACTAAAGAATTTATACAGATGAAAATGATATTTATATGGATCCTGTCTTTTGTTGCCGCAACAGGAATGCAGGCCCAGGATCTCCAGTCGGTGTTAAATAAAAGCAGCAATGCACTGGGAATTGAGGCAAGAAAAAGAATCCCGGTGCTTGAGACCAGCGGTTACTTTATTATGAATGGCACGGAAGCAAAAATGCCATATAAACTGGTCCAGCAACGGCCGGACCTGCTGCGCATCGAAACGACCCTGTTTGGTT
>CAZOXI010000405.1:0-1195 GCA_964583445.1 uncultured Bacteroidaceae bacterium
CAGCTGGCTTCCGCCAATGAACGCGACCGACAGACCAGCAAATATATATCCAAATGTTTTAGGGGCAATTTCAAACTGCTCCATAAAAATAATAGGAGATCCGGCCACATAAATAAACAGGGATGAAAAAGAGAGCGCGCCACCAATAGCATAGGTCAGAAACTGCGGGTTCAACAATACATCGCGGTAGTTCCGTGCAATGGTCCCTAATTTTAAACTTGCATCCTTCCCGGGGACATAGGCAGATGGGAGTGCAAAACGCACCAGGGACAATACGAGCAAACCCATGATGATGAGAAATACAAAAATCCAGTGCCAGCTGAACCATTCCATAATACGGCTTCCCAGGTAGGGAGCCAAAAGCGGTGAGGCGCCAATGACCAGCACCAGCATGGAGAATATTTTTGAGCTTTCCTTAGGAGGGAAAAAATCCCGTACCATGGCCAACGCAGATACAGATGCAACTGATGCCCCGAGCGCCTGTAAAAACCGAAATGCAACAAAGGCATTTATATTCCAGGCTGAGATGCAGGCAAGACTCGCAATGATACTTACAAATACACCGAAAAAAAGGGGAATCTTCCTCCCAAATCGGTCAAGTAAAGGGCCGTATATAATTTGTCCGATGGCAAACCCCATAAAAAAGGCAGAAAGTGAATAGGTCATCCGGGCCGAAGAGGTACCAAAATAATCTGCAATATTCGGCATGGCCGGCAGGTAGGAATCTACGGAAAAGGGCACATACGCTGCCAGGACCCCCAGGATCAGGATGATTTTAAATCTGCCTTCAACAGGTGACTCTGATTTGGGTAGCTGACTGTTGTTCATAGATGAAAGAACAATACGAAGCTTGAATTGTTTTTCAGATCCTGAATTAACAAATGCTGCTCTTTCCGGAATCCCTATAAGATAAACACCCCCACCCTTCTTTCCTGGAATACTGCATTAAATCGCTTTGAAATACTGATTGTCGAATGCTGCCTGGAGGGCGCATTGAATCACTACCCGATTTCAGTCTGCATGTGGATTTTCTTTGCCATTTTTAAAAATATCAGGTCCAAAATCGATCTCGATCTGTTGTGTGGGTTGTTTCATTTCAACTTCGAAATTTGACATGGTGGTACCCAACAGCCTTATGCCCTGTTCACGGATCCTTGTTACAGGCAGCAATTCCATTATCGCTGCCTTCATCGCC
>CAZOXI010000405.1:1205-3983 GCA_964583445.1 uncultured Bacteroidaceae bacterium
GTGTCCTGCTTCTTGTGATGGTTGTGAAGTCTGAAAAACGCAGTTTCAATGTCACGGTCCTCCCGGCTTTTTTCTTGGCTTCGCAACGATCCCACATGAGTTCCATCACCTCGGAGAGCCGCGTTTCCACCAGATCCAGTTGATAGAGGTCCGTATCGTATGTACGCTCGGCACCAATAGACTTGCTTTCCCGGTACGACACTACAAGGCGGTTATCGATACCGCGAACAACGTCATAAAAATAGTTCCCTGCCTTCCCGAAATTACTGACCAGCTGAATCCGCGGGACTTTCTTCAGGTCACGTCCCTTAAATACATTCAACCTGTGCATTTTCTGTGCTGTCTTTTCCCCTACTCCAAAGAAACGTTTGATCTCCAACTCTTCAAGGAATTGCTCAGCCTCATCCGGCTTGATAAGATAGAATCCGTCCGGTTTATCCATATCCGAAGCAATCTTCGAAAGGAATTTATTGAAGGATACCCCTGCAGATGCAACCAGGTCTTCACGGTTTCGGATCTCATTTTTGATTTCCATGGCGATCAGCGAAGCGGATGGTGGTCCTTTTTTTGGATGGGTCACATCCAGGAAGGCTTCATCCAATGACAGGGGTTCAACCAGGTCAGTATATTCATAAAAAATATCCCGGATGCTAGCGGAAACCTTTTTATAGACATCAAAACGATGGGGCGCAACAATGAGTTCGGGGCACTTTCTCAGTGCCACCGACATAGGCATGGCCGAGTGAATACCATATTTTCTTGCTTCATAGCTGGCAGCAGCCACCACAGAACGCGGACCCCGGTGGCCCACAGCAAGCGGCTTCCCCCCGTAACCCGGAAAGTCTCTCTGCTCTACCGAAGCAAAGAAAGAGTCCATATCAATATGTATGATCTTCCGCATGTTTTATTGTTTTAAACTCACTCCTAAGCATATCTGCATTATAATATTTAAATGCGTTTCCACACTGAACGATGATGGTTTCCTCCCTTGATGATGAGCCAGATGGCCAGCAGAATCTCACCCAGCGCCATGGGAAGCATCAGAATGGATTCTATCATATCAACCGTTTCAACGGGAATTGCCGGCAGTGCCCTCGAGATAAGTACAACCAGGTATCCAAGACCTGCGATGAGGAGGAGAACCCCGAAAAAACTGTGGATCCGGTCGTGTAATATGCTGAGGTAACCCAATCCAAGGAGATGCAGTCCGAAAATGATCAGTCCCAGGGACCAGAGCTTCCGGAACGATGCAAAGGCCTCCAGCGCGCGACTTCCCGCCTGCATGGCATCGATGTCCTGATCCTTCAGTACTGGGATGAGAGCAAAAAAGCCTATTAATGCAATCCCCAGGATGAGGGTATATAGAAGGCGTATCGCAGCGGTAACCATGGAAAGGTTTTTACGCGTTTCCCTGAAAAAGTAGAACAGCGACACCGTCACCAGCAGGTCCGTAATGAAGATGACCAGCCATCCCCCCAGTCCGGCTATAAAGAGATTGTTGTTTTCCCTGAGTTGATCCCAGGTAGCTACCGGATCACCCTCCACTTCGACGAGCGGAAATACATATCCATAAGCAAACATGGCAGCTACTGCCATTACGAGGAGGGAAATACCCGCAACCAAAGCCTGTTTTCTTTTTGCTGTTTTCATCAGTATATATCTTATTTATGGTTGAACGATAATGATAACATTTCCCTTTTTATGCCCTTTATCGATATAGGTGTGGGCCTGTGCCACTTTTTCCAGTGGAAACTGTCGGTCGATAACGGTTTGCAGAACGTTTTCCTGGTGGATATCAACCAGCTCTGTAAGCATTGCCTTCAGCTCATCATCCTTCTTCAATCCCGAAGCAGCAAAAATAGCCTTTTTCTTGCTTGCACGCGAGGTAAGCAGCATACGCAGCAGCAAACTGAATTTAAGCACCGGGGAGAGGTAGATCCCATGGTCTGATAAGACATGACGGCTCCGTTGGAATGAACTTTTTCCCACAGTGTCGTAAATAATGTCATATGTATTGCCCGATGCAGTAAAATCAAGTTCATTGTAATCAATGACATGATCAGCGCCAAGGGATTTTATCAGTCCTGCATTCCTTGTGCTGCAAACGCCTGTTACTTCCGCACCCATTATTTTGGCCAATTGTACCGCAGCGGTACCCAGGCTCCCTGAGGCTCCGTTAATCAATACCTTTTTACCAGGCTGAACCTTGGCGAGTTCTTTCAGAAAATAGTAAGAGGTGAGCGGCCCGTCACAGCAGGTGGCTGCCTCCTCATGGCTGAGGTTTTCAGGCTTCTGTATTATTACACCTTTCTCCGGTACCACTACATATTCAGCATTTGTACTGAAGCCGAGGGTGGTCACACCGAACACTGTATCTCCCGTTTGAAACCCGCTCACCTTCTCGCCGGCGAGCATTACTTCACCTGAAAAACCGGTTCCGGGAATAGGGTGTTTGGGCTTACTCAGTCCTGTGAATAGTCTGCCAAAGTATGGTTTCCCTGTCCGCATCATGGTGTCAGCCCGGGTAACTGAACTTACCTTCACTTTAACAAGGATCTCATGCTCACCTGGCATTGGAATATCTACTTGCCTATACGTCAGTACTTCAGCAGCGCCATATCCTGTGGCAACTACTGCATGCATTTTCTTTGATTCCATAATTATATTTTTTTTTGTTTATAACTGGAAGCAAAGGAATACATTCCAGATCACCCGTGCGTTCGGGATCATTACCAGGAGGTATGGAATTATAATTACGAACCAATTTCCCCTGAAGCT
>CAZOXI010000406.1:0-3981 GCA_964583445.1 uncultured Bacteroidaceae bacterium
CCGTGGACCGGGAAAATGAAGCATGAAGCGGCCATGAAATTATGGGACAGGCCTTATGAACCCGGTTGGAGGCCTGTTATATAATCTGCTGGGGCAAGTTTGATCTGAATACAAAGCCAGGAGCACGAAGCAGCGTCTGGTAGCACAGGTATATTAACAGCACTTATTAGCAACAGCTAATAGAACGCTTGTAAGCAGCATCTGGCAGCACCACCTGCCAGCTACATTTGTTAGTGGCATTGAGTGGTGGCACTCTGTACTGGTACTATATTGCTCCGGGTTGATGTAACATTTTGAAGTAATACCTAAAAGTAACAATATGTGTAAAATTAGGTTTCAGACTGTCTGTGTGCTCATCTTTGTTTTTGCCCTTACTTCTTCAGCCACATTTGCAGGAGAAAGACCAAATATCCTGTGGCTGACCAGCGAGGACAACAACATCCATTGGGTGGGCTGTTATGGCAACGAATTTGCCAACACGCCGAATATAGATGCGCTTGCGCTGGAAGGTTTTCGGTACACGCACTGTTATGCCAATGCTCCTGTATGCGCGCCTATGAGAAGCACGTGGATCACCGGAATACATGCACTCTCAATGGGAACCCACAACATGAGAAGTCGCTACCAGATCCCACACGACCAGATCAATTATTATCCCGATTACCTGAAAAAAGCTGGATATTATGTCAGCAACGGCAGAAAAACCGACTTTAACATTGGCGGAAGACCGGATGCCGATTGCTGGGATGACATGGACGAGAAGGGTGAAGGGAAATCGGTTGATTGGAATCTGCTCAAAAAGAACCAACCTTTTTTTAAGGTCGTAAATTTTCACGATTCGCATGAGAGCAGGGCCCAGGGAGATGTGGAAAATACCATTCATGATCCTGATAATGTTGCATTGCATGGTTATCATCCCGATAATATCGACATCAGGAAAAACTATGCCAAGTACCATGACGCAGTTAAACGAATGGACGGATATATTGGTGAGGTGCTGGAGAAGCTGGAAGCATCAGGAATGGCGGAAAACACGATCGTGATCTATTGCTCGGATCATGGCGGTGTCCTTCCACGAAGCAAGCGGTTTCTTTTTGCAAGCGGGATCCATACGCCACTGATCATCCGTATTCCGGAAAAATACAAATCAATCTATCCCGCAAATAACCCGGGAGATGTGGTCGATCAGATCGTTAGTTTTATTGACATGCCTAAAACCTGGTTAAGCCTCGCAGACGCCGAAATACCCAAAGAAATGCAGGGAAAGGTTTTTCTGGGGGGTGAAAAAGAACAGGAAAGATCCTATCATTTTGCCTTCAGGGGCAGAATGGATGAGCGCATCGACAACGCCCGTGCGGTGTATGACAAAGAGTTTGTTTATATAAGGAACTACGCACCCCATGTACCCTGGATGCAGCACTTGAACTACCTGTGGAAAATGACGGCTACAAGATCATGGCAACAGGCTGCGTTCAGTGGAGATCTGCCCGCAAAACAATCAAAATACTTTTTTCCGAAAGTATATACGGAAGAATTATATAGCCTGGAAAAAGATTGGGAAAACAGCAATAACCTGATCGATGATCCGGACTATGCCGAAAAGGCAGCATCCATGAGAAAGGCTTTACGGAAATGGCAGCTGAAGATCCATGATTCCGGACTGCTTCCTGAAAGTGAATTGGTCAGACTGGCTGGCGAAAATGGGCTGACACATTACGAATTCGTGCGAGATCCGGAATTGTACAACCTGGAACAGCTCCTTGAAATCTCCGATCTCGCCCTTGAACAGGACCCGGCGAATCTCGATGTGCTGCGGGCAGGACTCGATCATGAATCACCTGGCGTTAGGTACTGGTCGATGCTGGGCTGCTTCCTCCTGCATGATGAACTGGCCGGTTACATGGCCCGGGAAGATTCTTCGCATGAAGTCAGGGCACTTGCTGCCTGGACGCTTATTCAATCGGGAAAAAAAGAACAGGGAATCAATATTTTGAAGGACCTGCTTCTGGCGAATTCCTACGCCATGCTCACCGTGCTGAATATGACCGACCTGATGGGTGACGAAGGAGAAGCATTGATGGAAACCGTCAGCCAGTTGCAGCTTAGTAAAGAACAGGGATACGAGCAACGCATGAAAGATTATCTACTGGAGAAATTCCCGGAATACGCGTGACCCCGGACAATCATTATATTGTAAACAAAATTCCGGGTTGACGCACTTAACAAGCAAAGACATCAAGCTTAATGATCAACAAAATCAAATGATACTGGAATTATGAAATCAAAAAATAGTGAAATATTTATTGATGCAGCAACTGGTTGGGAAGACCTCGGAAACGGTGTCTCAAGGCAGATCATGGGCTGGGATGAGAAGCTCATGATGGTTAAAGTGAGATTTGAAAAAGGTGCTGTGGGCGCTCCACACCAACATTTCCATTCACAGACCACCTATTGCAACAGCGGAAAATTTGAATTTACAATCAATGGCGATAAGCAGGTTATCAACGCAGGTGACGGACTGTATATCGAACCCAATGTTCTTCATGGCGCGGTCTGCCTTGAAGAAGGCATCCTGATTGATGTGTTCAGTCCTGCCAGAGAAGATTTCCTGCAAAAATGATCGCCCATGTCCGTTTCGTAATGATTAAAGCCTGGTAATTACAGATTGCAGGAATATTTTTTTTTATAATTTCACCTTAAATCCGCCGGTCAGATAGGTGTTATAGTGATGTGTGCGGGGAATAATAGCCACCAGTCCGAATTCCTGCAAGATGCCCAGCGAAAGTGAAATCTTCGGAGTAAAAGGAATGCTGACAGCAGGACGGAGACGCAGACCTATATCATCTTTTGTATAATCTTCCGCATGTAACGGAAAATAACCATCATTGACTTCCATATCGACGACCTGGTCGGTGATATTCAGGTTATAATAGGCGCCTACATCAAGGGTAAAGAGACCCTGGCCTCCCAGGCTGATGGTATAATCTACAGGGACCTTAATGAAATAGGCGTCCTGGTAGAGAATGTCCCGGGACGTTACACCTCCCGCAGCAAAAATTATGGTGCTCCTGGCTCCCGACTGCTGGACGCCGAGACCCAGCCTGACGGCAGACCGGTCGTTCATCTGAAGACCCAGAGCAAGAGTTACCTGGTAAGAAGAGCGTAGTTCATACGGTATGATTCCCGTCGTAAAGGAGGAAACACCTGCTTCCGGTTGCAACTGCAGAAAAAAGCGTTGTCCCTGCAACGGGAGAGCTGCAAGGACCAACAGGGCGAAGACGATTTTTTTCATACTAATTCAGGGGTTGGTTAATGTTAAAACGCATTCAAATTTCGTAAATTGTATGAAATTCAAAAATCCATGAACCGTAAAACATTTATTTACAGCTTCCTGCTCGGTGCAGGAAGCGTCTTTACGCATGGATTAAAATTAAATGCTATGCAAGCTTCAACAGGAGAGATACTGGTAAAAATGGTCTACAATAACACTGGCGGTGCAAACGGACTGAAAAATGCCTGGGGATTGTCGGCCTGGATCGCTCCATCACATTGTACCGGGAGCAGGCCCATCAGGATATTCCGCGAAAATTGGGGGGAGCGCTTTATTGAAATGAATCTCGGTGATAATTACCTCTTCCGGGAAGACGGTCAGCCAGCTTAAGCTCCTGCATGAGAAGTGCGCATCAGCAATTGATCAGCTTCTGCCATCAGCTGTTCCCTGTTGACCGGGACAACCCCTGACTTCTCACAAACCTGTCCGCCGGCCAGGTTGGACAGTGCCCCTATTTGTTCTGCATTCATGCAACTGGCATACGACAATGCCGCAATACTGATCACCGTATCTCCTGCACCGGACACGTCAGTAACACGCCTGGTATTGGCGGGGATGTAGAAATGTTTCCCTTTTTCAAAAACCAGTATCCCCTTGTCCGCCAGTGTAATGAGTAAGATTCCAATCTTTTGCTTTGCCCTGAATGTCTC
>CAZOXI010000407.1:0-3980 GCA_964583445.1 uncultured Bacteroidaceae bacterium
GTTGCAAATGGCATTTCAGCAGGGCGGCTACGATACGTGGGGAGCAGGAAAATTATTCCACCACCGTGGCGGGTATGTGGACCTCCGTGGATGGAATGAATTCTATGCGCGCAGTGAAGAAATCAAAGAGATGGGCTATGAGATGGGCAGCAGGGGCAGTGACATGCCGCTACCGGATCCCTATCCCTACAGTTCATATTACAGGAAAACAGACAAACAACTGACAGGAGGCTCCTTCATGGAATGGGGCCCCATTCCCGACAGCCTGGAGGACCGGATGATTGCGGTGCAGCGTACGAAATGGATATGTGATCTACTCAGACAACCACACGAAAAGCCTTTCTTTATTGGATTGGGATTGTACTGTCCGCATTTCCCCAATTATGCCCCTCAGAAATACTTTGACATGTACGAACTGAGCCAGGTGCAGGTCCCGTATTTAAAAAAGGACGAACTGGAAGATCTGCCTGAAGGGATCCGCAACCGCATGATCAACAGGCGAAGGATGCACCAGGAAACACTGGAGGAAATTGACGCTGTGAAGGAAGCGGTCTGGGCCTACCTTGCTGCGGTGACCTATGCGGATGATATGCTCGGGAGGGTTCTTGATGCACTTGAGAAGAGTGAACATGCCGAAAACACCATTGTGATCATGTGGAGCGACCAGGGTTACCACCACGGTGAAAAAGGACAATGGGGGAAACATACCCTCTGGAAACAAACCTCCCGCGTTCCGTTGATATTTTCGGGCGCAAACCTGCCTGAAGGTCAGGAGATAAGTGCGACAGTTGGATTGATCGACCTGTACCCAACGCTCATCGAGATGTGTGATCTCCCCAAACCGCATGAGATGGAAGGGGTCTCATTGCTACCGGTCATAAAAGATCCGCTGCTGGCTGTCGACAGGAACCTTTTTATTCCTTCCCACGAGCGGGGAAGCTATGCCGTGGTCAATGAACACTGGAGATACATCTATTACCGCGACGGTACGGAAGAATTGTATAATCTCCAGGAGGATCCTGACGAATGGTACAACCTGGCCGGAGATGAAGTGTACCGTCCTGTTATAGATGCCATGAAACAAGCTGTTCCTGGTGAATTTCACCCCGGGGCAACTCCGCGAAACCGCCTGAACCTGGTGGTTACAGGAGATACATTTCACTGGGAACCGAAGTGAATAAATCTTTCCGGTATTGGCAAGGCCCTGGCCTGATTGTATTTTTAAGAAATCAAAAACAATAATTATCAGAATATGAGGTATATACAAATCTATCAGCACCGGGTTTTACTGATCGTGGCAGCATTCCTTTTAGCAACGGCAGTATCCCTTCGCAGCCAGGTCCCCAATATACTGTTGATTATGACAGATCAACAGGCATGGGACGCCGTTGGCTATGCCGGTAACAATCAGATCATCACCCCCAACCTGGACCGCTTGGCCAGCGAAGGAGTAAATTTCAGCCAGGCAGTGACCCCCTGCGCGGTATGCGTCCCTGCTCGTACTTCGATCCTGACCGGATAGTTGACCGAGCATACTACGATCCGCAGCAACCGGGATATGTATTCAAACGATTGCTATTATCCCACCTTTGACGAGATCCTTGCCAAACGTGGATACCAGACAGAGTATTGTGGTAAATTCCATGGCCCCGAACATATGGCAGCTATCTACCAGAACCCGCCGGCTGATGGGGTTAGCGGGATTACGCTGATCACTGAATGGGAACCTCTGTACAAAAAGTACCTGGAAAGGAACATTGAAAAAAGGCCGCTTAAGCCGGGTGAGTTGTATGAGAAAACCTTTTATGGAGGAATCATTCCTTACAGGCTCGACCCCCCGGATAAATATTATAAATATATGCCTGAAGGAGATATTCCCGAGGAGGATCTAAACGAGCGGTTGGGTCAGGGAGATATTCATGGGGTCCTGGATCTGCCGGCAGAATATACCATCACGGCTGTCCAGGGAAAAAAGAGTCTGAATGCCCTTGAACGGCTGAAGGACGAACAGTTCATTCTGACCTGTTCTTTCCATTGTCCGCATGTTCCCATTACCCCCTCTGAACCGTATGCATCGATGTACCGGGCTTCGGAAATGAAGGTCCCCGAATCGATCCTTGACCTGCGGAAGAATTCCCCCTACAATACCGGGGAGGCGATCCCTCCCTACAACAATGAAGAGAAGGTGCAGTACATGATGGCAAACTATTATGCCTTTGTCACCGAGATTGATGTATGGGTGGGCAAGATTCTTGATAAACTGGATGAATACGGACTTAAGGAGAACACATTGGTGATCTTTGTATCTGACCACGGAGAGATGCTTGGGGCACATGGCATGCGGGGGAAATTCAATTTTTATGAAGAGTCGGTTCGCGTACCTTTTCTCATTCGTTACCCCGGCAAGATTGATGCCGGGCGGACGATCACCACACCTGTTTCTATTCTGAATATATTCCCGACCCTTCTGGATTATGCCGGTATCAAGAACATCCCTTCCGATGGGTATTCACTCAAAGGATTGATGGAAGGCACTGCTGCACCCAAATACAATTTTGCGGTTTCAGAATGGAACTGGTCCAATGAAAGCAAGCCCTCCATCATGATACGAACAGAACGGTGGAAGCTCATGACCACCCTCCGGTCCGGGGGGAGGAACGTGGAAGTATTGTATGATCTGAAAAACGATCCGAATGAAATGAATAATTTACTCGGAACAAATCCGCAACGGCATGATTATACCGGCATTGCTGAAGAACTCCGTTCAACATTAGTCGCTTACCTGGAGGATGTGAACTATCCCCTTACAGAAGAGATAAAACACAGAAAGCTGATCAGGGAATAATATTCATAAAATAATTTAATCATTCATTGTTATGAAATCTATTCATATTTTTCTGATTCCCCTGGCGGGATTATTGCTTACTACTGGTTGCACAAGCAATTCAGAGGAACAATCCTACCCGAACATCCTGCTGATCACAGCGGATGATATGAACTGGAATTCTGTGGGTGTCTATTCTAGTACTGTTGCAGAAACCACGCCGAATATCGACCGACTGGCTGATGAAGGATTCCGGTTTGATTATGCGTATGTTCCACTCGCGATGTGCACGCCCTCGCGGCAGATAATGCTCTCAGGATTGCACAGCCACCAGACCATGACGCGCGGTTTTACCGAGCTTGAGAGATTAGGCCCTGCCATGCCGGACCTGCTCAAGGAAAACGGTTATTACATAGCCAACATTAATAAACAACAGGATTTTTATGAGTGGGACATGGCGGTAACTGAGGAGACTACCAGCATGGGGCGCGATATTCCTGCCAATATTACTGCTGTGGAAGAGATCATTGAGGCAGCAGGCGAAAATCCCTGGTTCATCATGATGAACTTCAATGATCCGCACCGGCCCTTTTATGATTCAGAATATGAGCGTCAACATAAAAGATTCACTGAGCTGAGAAAGCAGGGTACACTGAGCACTCCTTCAAAGGTGTTTACGCCCGGGGAGATCAGGGTCCCCGGGTTCCTGCCTGACCTGCCGGAAGTACGCAGGGAGATGGCACAATATTATTCGTCGGTCCGCAGGTGCGATGATGGGGTGGGAGCGCTACTGCAATTGTTGGAGGATCAAAACCTTGAAGAAAACACCATCGTGGTTTTCCTTTCGGACCATGGCATTTCCATGCCCTATTCAAAGCTCAATTGCTACCAGGCCAGCCTGCGTGTACCGCTTATATTCAGGTACCCACCACAGATTGAAGCCGGTCGTCGCGATGCAGTAAATGTGGTCAGCACCGTTGACCTGGCTCCAACTTTGCTGGAACTTGCAGGTATTGATGTACCGGGTAATATGGTGGGAAGATCATTTGTTCCGCTGCTTGACGGTAAATCCCAGGAAGGGAGAGAATATGCCATAGGCTACTATTACCGGAACCTCCGTCAGACAAATATGTTCCCCGAGTTTACGGTACAATCT
>CAZOXI010000408.1:0-3979 GCA_964583445.1 uncultured Bacteroidaceae bacterium
TAGAGATCGCGGGGGTGAATACCGGGTTGATTTTCGGCAGTTACGAATACGGGCCAACGCTGGGACCACAGCTGTTTCATACACCACTGATCATTGGCATCAACTGGCTGATGCTGGTCTACGCCAGCCTGGTGATCACCTCTCGTTTCTTTGAGCAGCGGTATTTCAGGGTACTGGTGGCCGCGGTGTTGATGGTGGTATACGATTTTGCACTGGAGCCGGCAGCGATCGATCTGAATATGTGGGACTGGGGCGGACCGGTGCCGATGCAGAACTATATTGCCTGGCTTGTGATTTCACTTGTACTCGTATGGTTCGCCGATCGCACCGGTTTTGTGAACAGGGAGAACAAAATTGCTGCTCCGCTGTTTTTCGTACAGCTGGGATTTTTTATTTTACTTGACATATGGATGTACGCAAAAATAATATGGGGCTTCTGATCGCACTGACCATCATGGTGCTGTGGACGGCTCACCTGGTATATATCCTGCTGAACGTGGAAGTGGCGTGGGACAATCCCTGGATGTATGTGCACATGCTGATCCAGGCGTACCTGTATACCGGGTTGTTCATCACCGGTCATGATGCCATGCACCAGCTGGTTTCTCCCAACAGGAAGATTAACGATGCGGTTGGGTATGCGGCGGTGTTTATGTTCGCGGGAATGTCATACCGGCGGCTGATCAAAAACCACTGGGACCACCATAAGTACCCGGGCACGGAGAAGGATCCTGATTTCAACGTCAAATCGCAGAATTTCTGGGCATGGTGGTTCAAGTTCATGGTGCGGTATACCACGATCTGTCAGATCATCGCCATGGCGATCATCTTCAATGTGCTCAGTCGCGTTGCGGGGATCGGTGTGCCGGCATTGATCGTGCTCTGGATCGTCCCGGCATTCCTGAGTACTTTCCAGTTGTTCTATTTCGGCACTTTCCTGCCGCACCGGCGTCCGCACACCGAAGAGATGGGCAATCACCGTGCCCGTACCCTGAAGAAAAATCATCTCTGGGCGATGCTGTCGTGTTATTTTTTCGGCTACCACTACGAGCACCACGCCTCTCCCGGAACACCCTGGTGGCAATTGTACAAGATGAAGCAGCCTGCTGCAACCACCCACGGTAATTAAAATATCCTGTCCCATGATCATTAAAATCCCTCATACATGATCATCAAAGCCCGTCACCATTGGTTCTACTATCCTTTTTTCAAGGGATATGCAGAGGTTATGACCCGGCTGGATTTCAGAAAAGTTAATTATCATGCTGCATGGAACAGGCCTTGTGCAGGGAATGTTGCTTCTGCCGGTGAGAATGGTAGGTCTTTTGCTTCCGGTGACCACCGGCTTGACGGGGATGCAGATCAGGATGGAACGGGTCCGGCAGTTGCGGCCCGGGAGGACTCCGGGCGGATGAATGTTGAAGGTGTTGTTACAGGGCGGACAGGTGATAAGCGCTTACCTGTGTTCATGATCGGCAATCATTTTTCGTGGTGGGATGGTTTTATCGCGCTGAACATCAACCAGCGGTTTTTCAGGAGAAAATTTCATATTATGATGCTCGAGGAGCAGCTCAGGGACCGGATGTTCCTGAACAAGTCAGGGGCTTACAGTCTCAGCAAGGGGCAGCGCAGCATGGTGGAGACTTTTTCCTATACGCGGGAGTTGCTGAGCGATCCGGGGAACCTGGTAGTGATGTATCCACAGGGAAAAATTTATAGTATGCACGACCAGCCCTATGTGTTTGAAACGGGCTGGTACAGGATCATCGAGCGGATGGAGCAGCCGGTACAGATGGTTTTTTATTATGCGCTGGTGGATTATTTTTCGCACCGGAAACCGACAATGAATATTTACGTGTACACACACGATCATCCATACGGAGGTGCGGCCCGGGTTGAGGCGGCATTTAACGACCGGTTCAGGGATGCATTGGCGATACAGCGGTCCTATCTTGATGACGGGGATCATGACCGGGAAAGGAACCGTCAAATAAAACAACAGGGCTGACGAGGGATATGCAAGTTGTGCCGGAATAGTTGTCGGTGCACTGGAAGATTACCCAAGGATCACTTGCATCAGGTAGAAAAAGGATAGTATTTTAATGTGTTTGTCAGGATAGCGTTGAGGGCATTGTATAAGCCGGGTTGTCCATGTTTTACAGGAACCTTTAATTAAACTAAAGCAATAAGATGTCAGGATTGGCCATAGCGGCATTTATCATTTTGCTGGTCAGGTTGCTGATCGTGGTGATCAACATTTACCATCGTCAGTGGCTGAAAGGTGTTGACCTTTCAGTTGAACCGCTGGTCAGCGTGCTGATCCCGGCCCGCAACGAGGAACTGAACCTGCCGTTGATTTTGGCCGATCTTGAGGCACATGATTACGGGAATATCGAGGTAATTGTGTATGATGACATCTCGGACGACGGCACACTGGCCATAGCCCGCTCCTTTGCGGATCGTGACAACCGGTTCAGCGTGGTTGAAGGTCCGGAACTGCCAGCGGGGTGGCTGGGTAAGAACCACGCGTGTCACCAGCTGTCGCTACAGGCACATGGGGATTACCTGCTCTTCCTGGATGCCGATGTACGGATTCGGCACGGGTTGGTCAGGCGCTCCCTCGGGCACATGATCCACTATGACCTCTCGCTGCTGTCGCTCTTCCCCCGGCAGAAGATGCAAACACTGGGAGAGCTGCTTACCGTTCCCGCGATGAACCTGATATTGCTGAGCCTGCTGCCCATGCGGCTGATCCGGCTCAGTCACCGCCCTTCGCTCGCCGCCGCCAATGGTCAGTATATGCTCTTTGAGGCGGACACCTACCGCGCGCAGCGGTATCATGAGCGGGTGCGTGAGCTGAACGTGGAGGACATGGCGATCATTAAACTCATGAAAGTGCAACGGCTGAAGGTGCACACGATGCTGAGTTCCGGGGAGGTGGAGTGCAGGATGTACAGGGGGTATGGCGATGCGATCGGCGGGATGACCCGCAGTGTGTTTGCCTTTTTCGGGGGCAGCGGCCTGGTGCTGTTGTTGTTTACCGTGTTTACCACATTCGGGTTTTTGTTTGTATGGCTGGGTTTGTCGTGGCAGTGGATGGTATTGTACCTGGCACTCACCTGGCTGATGCGAATGCTTGTGGCGGCCATGAGCAGGCAACCCCTTTTCTGGAACGCGGTGTTGCAGCCGGTGCAGCAGGCAAGTTTCGTGCTGCTGGTTGTGGAAGCCTTCAGGCGGCGGTTCAGGGCGCGCAACGTCTGGAAAGGCAGGGAGATAAAATTTGGCGGGGAAGGAGGGATTTGATTAAAATTTATGCTTCGCTTAATTCAACTTAGCTGGTGATCCTATTTTCAGGAAGTATTAAATAATACGATACTAAAATTACCTTTTAAGTCTTTCAAGTTTATAAAAGATTATGTAAATTTGTATCCAAATGAAGACACATTTTAAATGTACAGTATTGAAAAAACAGTTGAATTTGACAAATGGCTAAGAAAATTAAAAGATTTAAGAGCTAAATCCAAAATCTTATTTAGAATCCAAAAAATTGAGAACGATGAGCACTTTGGAGATTGTGAATTTGTAGGTGGTGGAATTCGTGAATTAAGAATAAATTATGCTAAGGGATACAGAGTTTATTTTAAAGAATCAGGTGGAAAAATTATTCTTCTACTCATTGGCGGAGATAAATCAACTCAACAAAGAGACATTGAAAGGGCAAAAGAGATTTTAAAAAGAATTAAAAAATAGAGAGATGGGAACTTCAAAGTTTGATATAGCTGATTATTTAGATAGTAATGAAATGATCGCAGAATATCTTAATGCTGTTCTGGAAGAAGGTAATGATTCAGATGTGATTACAGCAATTGGACATATTGCAAAATCAATTGGAATGACAAAGATTGCTGAAGAAACCGGGTTAAGTAGACCAAGTTTGTATAAGGCATTATCTGATGGATCTAAGCCTCAGTTTGAGACT
>CAZOXI010000409.1:0-3969 GCA_964583445.1 uncultured Bacteroidaceae bacterium
ACGGCGCATTCTTTAGTTTAATATCGCTGAAATTTCTGCTTCCCAATGGCAATACCCTGATTCCTGCCGCCCTGCTATATTCTGGAGTGGAAGCAACGACATATATACTGGAGAATCTCCAGTTGTTGATCATAGCCCGTTGTTCAGCATAACTGAGCCCAGTTCTTTCCCGCAAGGTAAAATGCAGGACCGTATCTGAGAATGCCGGCATTTCAACAAACAGCACACTATCATTCTCCATGGGATTGACATATTCCAGTAATTCACCAGTATCAAACGACAGCTTAATCATTTCATTGGAATTCCCCCTGTTATCCAGTTCAACTGAAAACGCCCCCTGCGGCTTGTACTCACTCAGATATACCTGTTTTACCGGCACATACATATCCCATCGTGATACTGGAGCAATGGAAACGTATGCTGAATTATAATCATAATAATTCTCCCCTCTTATCTCGGCATTAATCAGGTATGAAATTCCACCTACAACTGTCGGAGGAATAGTTATCCTGACAGGAAACAGATATTCTTCTCCTGGAGAAAGACTGATTTCGGAAGCTGTGAATCCAATTGAATTCCAGCCTTCCGGCAATGTGACCCTGACCACCCCGGAAAACAACTCATCCCCTTGGTTCTGAATCCTGAGTACATTGAAATAGGGTCCGGATGAAGGCAATACTGTATCGGATTTTACAAATTCGAATATGATCCTCCTGCCGGCCGGATCATTTTCCACCTCCTGGCCTCTGACAGATGCAGGACCGCCGGCAAGCAGTAATATCGTGCTCAGCATAGAAATAAACCGGGCTGGTCTGCAGCAAGTATTCGCCGCCCAGACGATGTAACTCCGATTTGTTTTCCTGTTGCTTCCCACAGAGCGCATGAAAATTAAGTATTAAAATCCCGGACCTGTCGGCACCAGTTCCACTTCGATCTCAACCGTGTAGTAATCCGGTGTGGCACCAAGCAATGTCCCATTGCCACCTTCAGACACAGGCTTTCCGCACTCATAGGAAAGGCCCAGTTGATGTGTGTCCCAGGTGAGATTTGTAAATGGAATATTTGTATAAGAGAACAAGGTGGACCAGGTAGCAGCCAGATCCTGATAGCCAAATGATGTTCCACTTCCGAGGCCGATATTACTTTCTGCCCTGACCCTTATCCGGTCTAATGCCAGGTCATCCACACTGCCCTTAATGGTCGCCTGTCCATTAAATGTCCTGAAATTAAGATCAAAACCCTCCAGGTCATGTCCAACCTGGTTTGAATCAGCAAGTGTAATCCCCAGGACTGTCCCGTCGATGATCTCAATACCTTCATTATATTTCTGGATCGAATTGAAATTAAAAGGGATACTGCCACCATATAGCAGAGACAACCTGGCATAGTTCCACTCTTGTCCCACGACGTGGGAAGTCGCTGCTAGTGCAAAAAAAAAGCTGATGAAGAGAACGATACCAGGTTTATTCATAAATGATCAGGGTCTCAGTCTAAAATGATAGTGTAAAAATAGAAATAGTCAACCAAAAGTTGACTATTTCCATTATAAATAACCAATGTTATTAATTATCCACAGACAGTTCGAACAATACGTTCGTTACATACCTGTCGGGATTCGGACTTGTAGCCTGGTCAATAATCGCACTGGCGTTCATTGGATTCACGGTGTTTGTGCTCTCAGCAGTACCACATCTCCAGACAAGTGTAAAATCATTGTCACCTGCATCACCGGCATTGGCAACTGCAGGATCATCGTTGTCCTCGATCAGGTCAGCCGGATAAACAACCAGCGCAGCAGGTGGATCGCCAGCAACCGCATTTTGCTGCTCATCCCACAATACTTCTCCTGCAGTAGTTCCCTGGGCTGCTCCTGTCTCAAAGGCATGGGCACCATTGTTGATAATCGTGAAACCAACATTGTCCAGCGCAAGCGTATTTGCCGGATTATCAGTTCCAATAAAGGTAGCTTCCTCAGATCCATAACTGATCATCCACCTGGTGGAGGAGGATACGGTAAAATCAGTCTGGTACATGGGTTCCGAAGCTGCAGGATTTGCAGATCCGGATGTTGTAACATCCCCTGAAATCCCGTTTTTGTACTCATCAATTGTGTTGAACACAAATTCGATGTTACCGCCATTGGTAATGGTCATTCTCAACACCTGGTTCAGGTTGACAGCCACAGGAATTACATTCCTGTCTTTAACAGCTTGTCCAAATGCAGTTGCTCCCAATAAGAACACCGCAACAATCATTGTAAGGTTACGTTTCATAACATAAAAAATTTGAGATTAATTTAATTGTGACCGATTTGTTATATTTTTACACGCAAACCGGTCGATTTTGAATTCCAGTTGCAATTTATAATGAAAAATAATATGAATTTGACGAAATACGCCTTTTTATACACAAAAGCATTGTTAATAACTTGTAACCTCACCTTCGGACAGGATTTCGAAGTTGCTCCTGTACTGGTCTCATTTGACGCCAATCCGGGCGAGATTCAGAATAAGGTATTGACCGTTAGAAACCACAGCAATGAGCGACAGAAGTTTGTACTCAATCTGAACGATTACACTTTTGATGAAAATGGTCGAAAAAACGCTGTGGAAGCAGGAAGCACATCCAGGACGCTGGCTGACTGGCTCACCATTAATCCCGCTTTCGTTGAGCTGAATCCTAATGAATCGGCTGAGGTTCAACTGATCATGTCTGTTCCAAGGAACGGCTTTAATACAAGATGGGGCATGATACCGGTTGAAATTGCACGTGAACAATCCCCGGCAAGCGTAGATAAACAACTTGCGACAGGTGTAGTCCTCGTACCCCGGATTGTTGTACTTGTAAAACAAAGTCCCAGGTCCAATCAGAATTACAAGGGTATTGTCTCCGGATTAGAGGAAGTAACAAAGCAAGAGGATGAATTCCGCAGTTTCGAGGCCCTCATTATCAACCAGGGAGATAAAGTATTAGATGCCAGTGTGTTTCTTGCATATGCAAACATGACGACCATGGAGGAAAATCAGCTGAAGCCCAGGAATGTGACCATTTACCCTGACCAGTCAAGAAAAGTCGTATTGACCCTTAACAATCGGCTCTCACCGGGAAAGTATGCCATAGCCTTTATGATGGATTACGGGCATAGGTCTGCTATAGAAGGCACACAATTATTAATTGAGGTGGAATGAGATATATCACTGCAGTACTGCTGAACCTGGCTGTTATCCCCCTGATCAATGCACAACTCAAGGATACTGTCTGGTATCCTGACACAAAGCAGCCAAAGGAGATCTATGCGTATACATTGCTGAATGGTGACACCATCAGGCATGGTCAGTATCACTATTACCTTGAGAACGGAACACTTGGACAATCAGGCAGTTATTATCATGGTGATCTACATGGAACCTGGGAAATCTTTTCCCCGGATGAAAGCCTTAAGCAACGCCTTCCTTATGTAAATGGGAAACTGCATGGTACAATGAGTTCCTTCCTCCCTGATGGAACACTTGTACAATCTGCAGAATACAAGGATAACCAGCTGAATGGCCTGGTGAAAATTTTTAACAGCGAGGGCAATCTTTCTGAGACATCTGAATATATAAGAGGACAGTTACATGGAGTCGTGCGTGCATATTTTGATGATGGCAGCCTGAGGTTCAAAAAAGAATACAGGCATGGCCTGGAACACGGAGATATCACTATTTATTATGAAAACGGGAACATCCGGGAAATTTCGAAAAAGAAAAACGGGCGTTACCACGGTACCTTCGAAGGATTTTACAAGGAATATGAAGATGGTACAATTCAGAAAGTGTGCACATATTCTGAAGGGAAACTGGATGGGATTCTTACAGGCTATTATCCATCCGGTGGAATCATGGTGGAAACCAATTATGCGGACGATACAGTGAGAGGATTTTTTTTTAAATATTATGACTCAGGAGAAAAAGGGCAAAAAGGCGTACT
>CAZOXI010000410.1:0-3949 GCA_964583445.1 uncultured Bacteroidaceae bacterium
TAAGGCAGTCTCCTCTGCCATCTGACCGCGCCTGACGATCACCTGGTCATCATCGGGGTCGGCCTGCAGGATCACAGGATGCATTTCAATGATCCCTTTGTCATAAACTTGTTGCAGCAGATCGGGCAATGTATCCCTTACCATGTGCTGAAAAGACTGCAGGGCTTCTGATTGTCGTTCTGTACTTCGCCCGGTTTGCAGATCAGAGCGCACCGCTGTGAGGGCATCCTGAGCCACGGAAGAATCAAGTGTAAAATAGGGAAGGTTGTTCATGGTGATGCTGTCGATCTCCTTTTCGATTTCGGCATCCTCTTTATAGACGGGGAAATCAAATGGGGCGATCAGGTTCTGGTGTTTCCAGGGACGGTTCTTCGTATATTCATACTGGAACTTCCCCTCCCGGGGGTACATCCAGAATACCATCAGGATGGCAATGAGGTACAACAGAAAGATCTGGGCTTTCTTCCAGTAGACCCGGAATGTATCGATAAATTTCACAAATATGATTTTTAGTTATAGCACTACTGTTTAGATAGTTATACTAGTCATTTAACTTTTACTGTAAATTAGCGCCTCATACCACCGGTATCAAATACAACATTCTGAGCACATTGTTCATTATTACGTGCAACGTAACAACGTAATATTAATATTTCGGCACAAAGATACATCTTATATAACAATTTCAATACTGGGTTTTGTTTAGTATTTTAGTGGAAAACAATCTGATATGGAAAACGGAACCATTGAAACGGGTATATCACTCCAGGGATTCATCCCGGTAAGGAAAGATCCCCATGAAAGGGCGGAGATGGTCACACAGGTGCTTTTCGGGGAATATGTTGACATTGATGACGAAGCAGGGTTGTGGTTGCATATCCGCACCCGCCTGGATCATTATGAGGGATGGGTGGACAAAAAATGCATCAGGCGCAGTGACGTGCTGCAGCCACCCCACTATTATGTATGCAGGGAAAACATACGCATCCGGGACCTGACGGCAGGGCATTCCGTGATCCTTCCAATAGGTTCCTCCGTGCCGGAATTGACTGATGGATCGTTCGAACTTGCAGAACATCAATTTGCCATTGATGATACAAGTAGCCTGGAGCAACCGGGCGCGATCAGTGCCGAGGCGCTGTTTGATGACCTTGTGTCCATTCCGTATATCTGGGGAGGGCGCTGCGGATACGGCTTTGATTGCTCCGGGCTGACACAATTTCTTTGCAGGATCAATGGAAAGGAGATACCGCGCGATGCAGGTGAGCAGTCGGCAATCGGGCAGACGCTCAGTTTCATGGAGGAAGCCCGGACGGGCGACCTGGCTTTTTTCGACAATCCGGAAGGAATGATCCACCATGTGGGGATGATGTTCGGAGATAACCGCATTATCCATGCCTCAGGGATGGTCAGGATAGATAAAATTGACCAGCAGGGGATCTACAATGAGGAATTGGGTCAATATACGTATAAGCTGCGGGTGCTTAAACGCGTTTAGTCTGCTCGTCCATGCAGGATCATTCCGCTCACTTCCTAATGAAATAAGCAGAACTTTCAACCACAGGCATGCTGCCCGTGTTTAGCTGAACCAACTTAAGTGAAATACTTTGATTAGATGATCATGCCGGCACCCACAGTATTGAAGGTTGCCTCATCAATGATACTGATGCTTCCCGTGATCCTGTTTTCCTGGTAGCTGTCGTAAAAAATGGGTTTTGTAGTCTTGATACTGATCCTTGCGATCTCATTCAGCGTCACCGATTTATCACCATCCAGCTCTTCCAGTGTATTGATATTCACCTTATGTTTCACATCCCTGATGACGCAGCGCAGTTCAGCGGTTGTGTGCCGGATGGTATATTTTCCACCCAGGACCATCGGATGTTCGCTGAGCCAGCACACCATCAGGTCGATCTCCTGTCCCGATTTGGGTACATTATTGGCATCCGCGATCATATAGCCACGCGAGATATCTATGTCATCGGCCAGCGAAAGTGCCACGGACTGGGGTGGAAATGCCTCGTCCAATTCACCGTTCATCACATCAACAGATTGTACAGTAGTATTTTGGCCACCTGGAAGCACAACTACTTTGTCATTTGGTTTGAACACACCTCCTGCAATTCTTCCTGCGTATCCCCTGTAATCGTGGTATTCTTCGCGTTGTGGCCGGATCACATACTGGACCGGGAACCGTTTATTCTTAAAATCAGCGTCGCTGGTGATATCGATGGTTTCCAGCAGTTCCAGCAGTGCAGGACCGTCGTACCAGTCCATGCTTGTACTGCGATCAACTACGTTATCGCCTTTGAGAGCACTGATCGGAATAAACCGTACATCTTTGATCTTTAACATATTCCGGACCGGTTCGAACTGCTTCAAAATGTCGTCATATACCTCTTTGCTATAATCGACCAGGTCCATCTTATTGATACAGATCGCGACGTGCGGAATCCCCAACAGCGAGGCGATATACGCATGTCGCTTGGTTTGCTCCAGCACGCCATGCCGGGCATCGATAAGGATGAGCGCCAGGTTGGCAGTTGAAGCCCCGGTGACCATGTTCCGGGTATACTGAACGTGTCCGGGGGTATCGGCGATGATGAATTTCCGCTTCGGGGTAGCAAAATACCTGTATGCCACGTCGATGGTGATCCCCTGTTCGCGTTCGGCCCGGAGTCCGTCCGTTAACAACGCCAGGTTCACCTGTTCCTCTCCCCTGTTCGTACTTGCCGTCTCAAGTGCTTCCATCTGGTCTTCGAAGATCGCCTTTGAATCATACAGCAGCCGGCCGATCAAAGTACTCTTTCCATCATCCACGCTTCCCGCGGTGGTGAAGCGAAGCAATTTCATATCCAAATAACCTTGTGCCGGGTTAATATCCGTACTCATATCGAAAATTTTATGCGCTGATTGCAATTAATACTTAGAAATATCCCTCTTTTTTACGGTCTTCCATCGCAGCTTCTGACCGTTTATCATCATACCTGCCGCCCCGTTCCGTAGATCTTGCGGCAGCAACTTCAATGATAATATCTTCCAAACTGTTGGCAGTGGAGAGCGTCAGACCGGTACAGGTGATATCGCCGATGGTGCGGCAACGGACATCCTTGATCTCCGGAACCTCGTTGTCCTTCATTGGAAGAAAGTCAGCAGTTGCGAGCCAGACACCATCGCGGTTAAAGACTTCACGTTTGTGGGTAAAATACAGATTTGGGATAGGTATCTTCTCCAGGTAGATATACTGCCAAACATCCATTTCGGTCCAGTTACTCAGTGGGAACACGCGAAAGTGTTCGCCCATGTGCTTTTTGCCATTGAAGATGTTCCATAGCTCAGGACGCTGGTTTTTCGGGTCCCACTGTCCGAAATCATCGCGATGTGAAAAGAAGCGTTCCTTGGCCCTGGCTTTCTCTTCGTCACGTCGGCCGCCGCCGAGGGCCGCATCGAATTTCATTTCCTCGATCGCATCCAGCAGCGTGACTGTCTGAAGTACATTCCGGCTTGCATTGATTCCCTTTTCCTCGATGACGCGACCTGAATCAATGGAATCCTGTACATATTTGACAATGCACCTGCCCCCTGTCTCCTCCATCAACTGGTCACGAAATTCCAATGTCTCGGGAAAATTATGGCCGGTATCGATGTGCAGGCATGGGAAAGGCACGACCTGGGGCCAGAACGCTTTGCGTGCCAGGTAATACATCACAATAGAATCCTTCCCACCGGAAAACAGCAAGGTTGGTTTTTCAAACTGTGCAGCCACCTCCCTTATTACGTAGATCGCCTCTGCTTCAAGCTCCCGGAGGTGGGTAATGGAATATTCACTCATAATCAGAAATTAATGTTCCTGTTCAGGTCTGCAAAGATAGAAAAAAGTTATGATTTAGCCTTCCAACCAGAGGCAAAGAAGAAGTGGAATGCAGTGGACCGGGTCTCTGCTATGCGT
>CAZOXI010000411.1:0-3948 GCA_964583445.1 uncultured Bacteroidaceae bacterium
TCCCGCTTGCCCGGCATCTCCTGCCTCCTTTCGCGCCGATCCCTGCTGCCTGGGATCCTGATCCAGGTTGAAATGTTCTGCATGCAACGGTTCGCGGGAAGTATATACCATCACATGTTTCCCGTCATCGATCAGCTGTTCAATGTGCCCGACAAGGGAAAAAATGATCTTATCCCGAGCGCTGGTCAGCATTTGTTGTACCGGAAGTTCGATGGAAACAATTGAAGGCGAAGCAAGCAACGGGGCCATTTGCACGCTGGTTTTCGGGACATGGGATCCTACAATGATCAAGCCCCCTTTTCCAGTTGAACTCCTCAATTGCTTGTGATCCAACGGCTCTTTGACAGGAATGCATCCCATGGAATTTAAAAAAGATGCCCCGGTTCTGAAAATCAATCGTTTGCCCTCCATTACAGCTTCCCATGCCCCGGCTGCAAATACATCCAGGTCTGACTGTGCCATGGCATTCACAAAACACACAGGGGCATTCGATTGCATTAGCTTTTCCTTTACAAAGGCAGGGCCGTTTTCACGCAATTCAGGAACGGGAAATGAAAGCACCTGCCCGGCGCTGACACGACCACCGGTTTTCTCTTCAACATACCGCGCCATATGGGAGTTCTTATATCCAAATACCTTGTCGGCTGCGAATGGAGTCTCTGCAGCGGGGATCATCCGGTCTCCTTCCCTGACATAGTGAATATCGTTGACGGTATACCTTCCCCCCGGAAAAAATGCAGGGACCAGGCAATGCATATATGTTTCTGTCCCTAGCTGCTTTTCAATTGTATCCACCTCTGCGGGATAGTGTCCCCTCAGGGTGCTGTCACTTCGGCTGATCACAACAAAGGCCCTTCCTGTAGCCACCGAAGCAGCACGCAAATTGTGCATGACCTCTGAAATGGTGGTCACCGCTTCCTCCTCAGGCAGGCTGCGTGAGTTGACAAGGATGAACAGCATGCGGGTCCCGCTGGACAAATAATGTACAAGGGTTGCTTCATCCCAGCGGAAGCTCACCGGGACATCATGGACCGTCTGGCAACCCGTGGGATCATCGTCCAGCACAACGAAGGTATGGTCCAGGCAAGCGCCGTGCATATTGATCTCCCGATCATACTCCGAAGGCAGGTCCCTGATAAGCTTTTCGAATGAGTCTTCCATTCGATTTTATTTTAATTTGTTACAATCATTTACTGAACAGGCAAGCCCAGTCCTTACCGGGAGTCAGATCAGGAGGGGATCCCGGATCCACGATACTGCCTCCCATTGCACTCACCTTCGACCCCTGCTGCAATGGCCCCCCTGATAATGGATCATACCACCAGATTTCAAAAGTCCCTTCAGCCTGTCGCAGATCCACTGGATAGATTCCCTCACCGGTATAATAAACAGCATATTTTTCACTCGGCTTCGCAAAACAATACCCCGCTCCGGAAACCAACTCATCCATGCTTTTCATTTCCATGACAGGCAGGTATCCCCTGAAAAAATCAAGCGCAATCCGGGTCTGATCCCATAAAGCATCGCGTGATCTCCAGTCTTCGCAACTCAGGTCGCCATGCGGGAATTTATATCCAAAATACCATTCCACACCACCTCCACCTGCCATCAGGTTGCCCCATAATACCTCTTTGCGGATGGTATCATGTGCAGGATCCACAGCATCCGGCAATGCGCCTTTCCAGTGTGGTCCGATCTCGTCGATGCATACCACCCAGGGATGCCCTGCCGCTGCGGAAGCTTGCAGCCACTTCAAAGTGGATGTGTGCGCCGTGTAAGGATTTCCCACCTGGATGGAAGGTCCGTTGAGGGTGGGCATTCCAAGATATTCCGGCAGGTATTCTGCCCGGTTCCGGGGACTCGGATGGGTATGCATCACGATAAAATGGTCATATGGATCGATTTCCCTCAGATATTCTGCCATACGTTTTGTGTCTTCCACTGATTGCGCATATTTTATCCAACCAACAGGTCCGTGCTCTTCTCCCAGGTTCCAAGTGATCGCATTATGTTGACCGAAACGGGCCACGAGTTCACGTAAATATAATTTCCGCTGCACATCAAGGTAACCGCCGTCCAATACATGTTCGTTCTCTGTCTCCTGCAGCACCACGTGCATCTTGATGCCCAGTTGTTCCATGTGTGAAAAGACGATTTCCCACTGGTCCAGCTTTGAACAATCAAACCTGTATCTTTCATTCCTGTCCGTATAGGGCCATACATCTTCGCCATCTCCAAGTATATTGAAGGTGAGAAAATATACGGAGTTCATTCCTTTGGACGCCAGGTAATTTAGGGCGCCAATGATCCCTTTACCTTTATTATCCTGCCAAACCGGATCACCTTCTTTCCAGTCACCAAGGTGTGGGGCATAGGCATGCAATCCCGCGTTCGGAGCATCCTCACCCTGTCGCTGAGTATTTGTCCCGCCATAATAGGTCCCATCAAAATCCTGGTATCCCAGGAAATTTTCCGGACTGTCGGCACCGCCTTTTAAAAACACTTCACCCGTACCGGCATGTACCAGGTAATGCCCTTCTGAATGCGCCAACCTGCCCTTGCTCCTGAAATCATCTCCCTTCTTATTCGTTGGCTGAACTGTGAACTCACCTGAAATCCCGTCCACTGCCAGGGATGCTCCTGCGTCCGGGTCCGTGGACAAGGCAATATCCTTACCTTTGCGGAAAGAGATTTGATATTCCCAGGTACCAGGCTTGTCCGGCGAGAAATGTACCCTCCATGCCTCTCCTTCAGACGCACTGGTTTCAGCTGCACTTCCATCCGCAGCAAAGTAGCCGGGCACCTTGTAGGTGGAGTTGCCATTGGTAAATGTTGCATCAAGCCTGTAATTCAGGAATGGATTTGGATCACTTTGCTCTGAAAGGAACGGACCCGGGACTTCCAGGGTAACCTTATGCCAGGTCATCAGTTCTCCCGACACCTTCACTACCGGTTCATTATTACACGAAGCGAGAACCAGGAAAAGCGTGGATACGATAAGACACCGTAAGGTTGTGGTAAGATTTTGCATGTACATCATAGACATGGTTTTAATTAACATGATCAGATATGTTATTTAGATTTTTTTACTCGAAGTTATCAGCTGCCTCATTCTATTAAATTTTCAGGGCTCAATGACGATCGCCCGAACCGGTGCTCCATCCCCTCCACCGATCTTAAGCGGAAGTGCCACCAATTGTACTAGGTTATTTTGAACCTGCTCCAGGTTACACAATCCTTCCAGGATGAGCACGTTCCCATCCATCAGGATACGATGCACCGATTGTAACTCCTCCATGTTGTTAACATCTGCTATGGATGGAGGTTCCACCCCTATTAAATTGACTTTTTTTGCTGCCAACCACCTGGCAAGGTCCTCGCTGATCCGGGGCAGCTGATCGCGGTAAATCGAAGGATCATCTGCATATTTGCTCCATCCCGTATGGAAGATCATTCCTTCGCCTGGTTGCACTGCCTCAGCGATGCTGCCAAGATGTTCCGGGGTGATCAGCATACGGGGCGTACACGCTTCGATCCTGACCACATGGCACATGCAGACCAGTCGCTCTGAAGGGATGGCATCAATGGTCTGCTCCCCGGCTTCAAAATGTATCGGCGCATCCATGTGCGTGCCTGCGTGGGAATAGATTTCCAGGTTGGAGGCATTCCATCCGTCGGTCTGCAGCGTTTTTGCCACTGATTTCCGGAATCCCCGCATGGGTTCCTGCAATGTCATACTTATGTCTGTGATGCGCCTATTTTCCATAACTCAGAGGTGCTGGATCACTTTATCTGCAAGCGCTTCCGTCCCCGTTGTTCCGCCAATATCCACCGGCAGGTACCCTGCTTCAAGTGTTTTGTCCGTCGCTTCAATAATCGCCTTTGCGGCTTGCAATTCACCCAGGTGCTCCAGCATGAGCGCAACCGACCAGAACATTCCTACAGGGT
>CAZOXI010000412.1:0-3923 GCA_964583445.1 uncultured Bacteroidaceae bacterium
GGATGCAGTGGCGGTAAGTAAAGGACCCGGCTCCTATACCGGACTGAGGATTGGTGTGTCTGCGACAAAAGGAATCGCTTACGCCCAAAATATTCCGGTGACAGGCATCATCACCCTGGAATCCATAACCCTTGCAGCAATGGAGCACCCGGCAGTAGAAAAATTGCACCTGGAGTACCCTGATCTCCTTTTTTGCCCGATGATTGATGCGAGGCGCATGGAGGTATTCACGGCTGTCTATAACGATCACCTGAAGGAAATAGAATCAGTTTCCGCAACCATCGTGGACGAAAACAGTTTTGATAAAATCCTTCGTAAACATCATATCGTGTTTTTTGGAAATGGTGCAGAAAAGATCAAAGGGACGATCCGGCATGAAAATGCACATATTATCACAGGGATCGAACCCTCTGCTAAGCAGATGGTCCCCCTTGCAATCAAGAAGTTCCTCAACAAGGAATTCGAAGATACTGCGTACTTCGAACCCTTTTACCTGAAGGACTTTATCGCAACCATACCGAAAAAGAAAGTGCTCTGACATAACAAGAATATTGCCTGAAAACAATTAATTTCCTTATTTTGCAAGCGTTAATCATTGTAAAAACATAATAATGGCTTCAACCTCAGATTTCAGAAACGGACTTGTATTGGAATATAATAATGACCTCTATGCGATCGTGCAGTTTCAACATGTGAAACCCGGAAAGGGTCCGGCCTTTGTAAGAACTAAATTAAAAAGTCTTACAACGGGCAAAGTGGTGGACAATACCTTTACTTCCGGAGTAAAAGTAAATACGGCGCGTGTTGAAAGGCGTCCATACCAGTTCCTTTACAAGGATGACCTGGGATACAATTTCATGCACCTGGAAACTTTTGAACAGATTGTTATCGAGGAAAGCCTCGTGGAAAATGCCGACCTGATGAAAGAGGGGCAGGAAGTAGAGATCGTCGTTCATGCCGACAATGAAACACCGCTGTCATGTGAGCTACCCCCATTCGTTGAGTTGGAGATTACATATTCTGAACCTGGTGTAAGGGGAGACACCTCTTCATCTACAGCCCTGAAACCTGCAACACTTGAAACAGGTGCAACTGTAATGGTTCCGATCTTTATTGAGCAAGGTGAAACCATCAAGGTGGATACGCGCGATCGTTCCTATTCCGAGCGCGTGAAGAAATAGCGGGTCAACAACAGATCAATTTGACATCCCATGCCAAAATTCCAGAACAGATTAGAGATATCAACATTCAAACTGAATGCGCTGCTGGAAATCACCCTGGCCATCAATGAAAATGTATCGGTCGATGAACTGACCCGGAGATTCGAAAAACTGCTTACCCATGACCTGTCCATAGGAAAGGTGATGGTGATCAAATTGGGTGAAAGATGGGAATGCATCCTGAACTCCGGTTTCGAAGAGGACTTCTTTAAAAAGCTCGATATATCGGCCGACCTGTTAAAATATGATGAAATAAGTCATGTCACTTCGGAACCCGGGATTTTTCCCGAGCCCCTGGATATTGTGATCCCGGTCACCCACAAGGATGAACCCATCGCCTTTGTGCTTATCGGTGATATCGAAGAGGAAGGCGAAGGCATGAGCCCCATTTTGAAACACCAGCGATTCATACAGACACTTTCCAATGTCATCATCGTAGCAATAGAGAACAAACGTCTCTTCAGGGAAACGCTCAGGCAGGAGGCCCTTAAAAGAGAGATGGAGCTGGCAAGTAAAATGCAGTCCATGCTCATTCCTAAAAAGGAACAACTTCCGGACAATGGCCACATCAGGATGCATGCATTTTACCATCCGCATTTCGAAGTGGGAGGTGATTATTATGATGTGATTGAACTCAACGATACAGAAATCGGTTTCTGCATTGCGGATGTCTCGGGAAAAGGGATCTCCGCAGCTATTTTGATGTCAAATTTCCAGGCCAACCTACAGGCCTTATTTAATAAAGAAATCCCCCTGGAACAGGTGCTGGAAAAACTGAACAGGAGAGTAATAAGAAGCGCCAAAGGAGAAAAATTCATCACATTGTTCATTGCCAAATACAATTTCGATACCCGGGAACTGAAATATGTCAATGCAGGTCACAATCCACCTATTCTTTATAAAACAAAATCAAAAGAGATCGTCCATCTCACCAACGGCTCCGTCGGTATGGGTATGCTTGATGAACTGCCTTTTTTAGAAGTGCAAACCGTTCAAATGGATGAACGGTCCAAACTTTTATGCTTCACTGATGGATTGGTAGAGGTACTGAATGAATCAGGGATTGAATTCGGTACAGAAAAGCTGGAAGTCGAGATGCGCAACGATGACCCCATTGATGCTAATGTGAATTCGATCATTAAAAAACAAGGGATCCTTGAAGGTAGTGCATCGATTTTCGATGACATATCAATTCTCAGTGCTGAGTTTCCCGGTGCCTGATTCCTGCTCCGGCTGATCCTCACGCTCCCCTTCCTCCATGTGGAACAACTCCATTGCCACCAGCATGGCTGTGAATCCCCAGAACAAGGCAGACGCCTTGTCGGTATCCAGGAAATTATTGAGAATACCATGAATATAGTAGGTAACCAACCCGATCAGAATCCCGAGGGAAAAAACCCTTATGAACCGCGACTTTGCCCGCAGGTGTACCCTGATACCGGTAGCTATGGTCGTTCCAATGATCAACAGGATGGAGAGCATGCCAAACACCCCTGACTCTGAAAGCGGCCCCAGGTACTCGCTGTGTGCGGTTCCCCTGGTCCCGAAATTGGTACTGATCTCCGTACGCTCATAGGAACGCTGGAAACGCGCGTACTCGAACTGGTAGGTTCCGGGACCAAAACCAAGGAAAGGTCTTTCTTTCCACATCCTGATGGCACAGCTCCACCGGTTGATCCGTTCCAGGTTCGACTGGTCATTGCTGATATTGTAAATGGACTGAACATGCTCTGCCAGGTCCCCGGAGGATTTTGTCCTGTTGTCCTCCATCCGCATGATGATCATAGGCTGAAATATAAAGAATAATGCCACAAGCACTCCACCTGTCAGTGCAACAAACTCCAACCTGATCCGCAGCTTAATGATTGCCCAAACTCCTGCAGCACCGATCAGACTTACCCAGGCAGCCCGGGTATAGGAGAAGAGGATTGCAAAGCCGAAATAGAGGATCAGCAGCACAATCAGGAACCGCGAGTTCAAATCCCTTTTCCGGGTTACAGCCAGGAATGTGATCAGCACCGGGAAAAGAAATGCAAGTATTGCCCCGTAGGAGGTATGGTCCTTGTAAAATGGCTGCATCATGCTGTGCGCCATCATCTGGTTGTCAAGTCCATGTTCAGAATGTCTCACAAGTGTATAGAGTATGACCAGGGAAAAGGTTATCACATACATCCATACATAGCGTTTCATCAGTACACGCTTCCGGAAGATCTCGATACCTACCAGGTAGAACCCTACGATGAACCACAACCGCGATACAAAGAATTTAACAGACACCAGGGGATCGCTACTGGAAATGATCGTAAGGGCCATCCATGCCAGGTGAAAATAGACCGCAAGTGTCACAGGATGCCTGAGAATCTTCAGATCCGTTCTGATTCCACCCAGGTAACGTAAAACATACAGGATCAGCAACATGGCCAGCAGGGGCTCTGTAGGAAGATAAAGGTCTACCCCGATCCTTTCTACAAAATCACTGAGCTGAAGAGAAAGAGGAGCGAAGAAAATAATAGATAGCAGAAGGATGTCCATACGGGTAAATCCCACCAGGACAAATAACAGTACCACGGGCAATATCGGCAGATAATACACTTCAAATGCAATAAACACTGCATTCACAACTACAAAGGCAAGGGCGGTTACCCAAAGCCAGAGTGGTGTCCTGGTATGCCCGCTTATTGCCTCCATCAATCTTCCCGGGTC
>CAZOXI010000413.1:0-3921 GCA_964583445.1 uncultured Bacteroidaceae bacterium
CCGATATTGTATTCTTCAGAAATAATAAGTCCATCCGACTCCAGTTTATGCAGTGTCGGATAGAGTGCCCCCCAGGTAAGCTGGATCTTCCCTTCGGAGATCTTTTCCACTTCCCTGGTGATCTCGTAGCCATACATCCTGTTATTCTCCACCAGCAGGTTCAGCACGATAGTTTTCAGGGTTCCCTTTAATAATTCATTTGATATCATGTCACAAATATATATAAGTTTTCGATATATCGCTATTTTATATATTATTTTTTCATAATTGGGCCCAAAAATCCATCTTTAGCTGTTGTAAAGGGCTGATAACAGCACATTAAACCATTTCGCCTCAACAACTGGAATTGATTATACAAGCAGGAAGAACCAGGAATAATCGCAAGCAATGACAGGGAATGACGGGCAAGGGCGGGCAAGAACGGGAATTTAAAACAAATACAGGCAATGATGTATAATGACAGGAATTGAGCGGAAATGATGAAAAAGGAAGGGAATCGACAGGAAATGACAGGAACTGACAGGAATTGAGCGGAAATGATGAAAAAGGAAGGGAATCAACAGGCATGATGGCCCGGACTTTCCGGCACGGAACTAATGCTCAGGATGAATCCTTCAGTAATGTAAAACTAAATGCAGATAAAACAGCGCCAGGATTGGCTGATGTGGACAGCCACTATATGCTATAGACTTTAACTTCTTCGGTCACACTGATCGTCCACGGACCGTCAGTTTTTTCCCAGCTCCTGGTCTCGGTACGCACAGGTGCTGCTGTGATGGCCCGGCCCGAACGGGAGGTGGCCTCTAGTGCAGGCACATCAGGCTGTTCTGCGGACTTTGTGATTTGTGCATCTTTCAGGGTCAGTCCTTTCCTGGCATATACATACAGGTACACGTCAAAATAGGTATCCGCTCCGTCCCATCCGTCGAGGAAAAGTCCACCAGGAGTCCCCGGGTTCTGGAAAAGCTCGTAGTATCCTGTATAAGTAAACCACTCATCGGGATCTTCGGCCTCATAGTAATATTCGTAAAATCCCGGGTAGCTGTCGTAATAGATCTCCGGGTCGATGAACTGCGATTCAGGAACATCAGGATTGTCATCCTTGTAATAATACACACCATAGTCCTCATTCCAGTATTCCCAGTCGATAGAGACATAACAATGGCCCGGGTCACCTGAACGGCCACAAGACACGGCCATGATAACAATAACCGCTAACAGTATAGGTTTATATATAGCTTTCATGATCTTTTATCTTTGGTGCAACTTCAAGATAGCCGGGAAGGATGTTCCTCCGCTATCAATTTTGTTTAATTCATCAACTTCAATTTTTAGAATACAATTTTCAGGCCAATCTTGAAGAAAACCAGAAATTCAAAAAAAACTAAAAAAAGTGCCGAATGGAAAATCAACCGGACTTTAAGTTGATCTCTGTCCTGTTGCAGGTCTACTGATTTTTCAGTAGATCTACTTACTTTCCAGTAGATCTACTTACTTTCCAGTAGATCTACTGCTTATTTAGTTGATCTACTGCTCATTCTCCAGTTAATCTACTTACTTTCCAGTAGATCTACTGCTTTTCCAGTTGACTTGCTGCTTTTCCAGGTGGTTTACTGCTTTTACAGTGGAATGCTGCTTTCCGAGCTGATTCATTGCTTTTTCAGTTCATCTGCTTCTTTTTCCGTGTGCATTCATGCTGACGACGGCCGCGAAGAACACAAAGTGGATTGAAGATCACAGCACCTCCTGTTCGATCAGCGCAATGAGAATATGTACCAGTTTTACATGTATTTCCTGAATGTGACTGCTGTATTTTCCGCCTTCAACGCGGACCTCGGCATCGGCCAGCCTGGCAAGCAGTCCGCCGGTCTTCCCGGTAAGTGCCACCACTTTCATTCCCTTCTCAAGCGCAGCTTCGGCTGCCTTGATCACATTCGGGGAATTCCCGCTTGTACTGATGGCCAGCAACACATCCCCCGCCGCGCCCATGCCCTCGATGAACCGGGAAAAGATGGCGTCATACCCGTAATCATTGCCCACGCAAGTGATGTGCGACGGATCGGAAATACTTATTGCAGGAAGCGCCGGCCGGTCATGCCTGAACTTGCCGGTGAGCTCTTCAGCAAAATGCATGGCATCGCACATGGACCCGCCATTGCCGCAAGAGATGATTTTCTTTCCATCGTTGATCGCACCAGCCAGGATTCCGGCAGTTTTTTCTATAGATGCTATCTTTTCAGGATTTCCCATGAACTGCTCCAGGGCTTGACTGGCTTCGGACAGGTGCTGATGAATGAGTGCTTTCATGTGTGTTTTTTTGCGAGAACATGACAGTAATACGATGCTTTCCCTGATCAATAACCTCCCCGGGATCCGGGTCATCAGGCCATTGCATGAAAGCTCAAATTTAATCTTTCCGGGCGGACTTAAAAACTGTACGGGGGTATAGATCAACTATTGGGCTGAACCGGCTTCATTTTCCATCAAAAAATTGGTAACTTTACGGCGCAAAAATGTAAAAATGGGAATACCAAGATTTTTCAAGGTAAACGAACCCAAACGTTTCGATTACAAACCGTTGTATTGGGATCCGGAGAAGGAAGACCGCGAAGACAGGATCAGGAGGATCAAGGCTGAAATGGGACAGGAAGTCACATTTGGTAAATCTTCCTCAACGATCAAACGCGGCTCATTCCGACAGTACAGTTCTTCCAGCCGTCGGAAGGCCGGTCGTGACTCCAATATACGCCTTGCTGTGATCGCAGCTGCATTGTTTTTACTATCCTATCTCTTGTTTTACCGGTAAATGTCAGATATTATACAATTATTGCCCGATGCCGTAGCGAACCAGATCGCTGCCGGTGAAGTAATCCAACGTCCTGCCAGCGTGGTGAAGGAACTGGTCGAAAATGCCATTGACGCCGGATCCAGTTCCATTACGGTCCGCCTCAAAGATGCAGGAAAAACATATATCCAGGTATTGGACAATGGAAGGGGAATGTCGGACAACGACGCCCGTCTCTGCTTTGAACGTCATGCAACCTCCAAGATCTCAGACGCACGTGATCTGTTTGCCATCCGCACCATGGGATTCCGTGGTGAAGCCCTCGCCTCTATTGCAGCTATTGCCGAGGTAACGCTGAAAAGCAGGAACACAGAAAACGAACTGGGTACCATGATCCGGATCAGCGGGTCGAAGATCGAGTCACAGGAAAAAGACAGCATCCCTGTGGGGACAAATATTACGGTCAGGAACCTGTTTTACAACGTTCCGGCCAGGCGAAAATTCCTGAAAACGGACCAGACGGAGCTCAGGCACATCATCACAGAATTCAACCACGCAGCACTGGCCTATCCCGATATAGAATTCCAGCTGATACACAACAATACACAGGTATTCAATCTCTCTGCAGGAAATCTCAAGTCCAGGATTTCCGGGATCTTCGGAAAACAGATCCAGCAAAACCTGATCAGCCTTGAAACGGATACAAGCATCATTAAAATCACAGGCTTTATTGGAAAACCTGAACACGCGAAGAAAACATATGGAGAGCAGTTCCTGTTCGTGAACCAACGCTTTATGAGACATCCCTATTTTCATAAAGCAGTAATGAAGGCCTATGAACAGATCCTTCCGCCGGATCATTTCCCCAGCTATTTTCTTTTTTTCGAAACGGATCCGTCCACCATCGATATCAATATCCATCCCACCAAAACCGAGATCAAATTTGAAGATGAGCGGTCGATATGGCAGATCCTGCTGGCAGCCACCAGGGAAGCCATCGGGAAACACAACCTCTCTCCCAGCCTCGACTTCAGCAAGGAAGGGATCATAGATATCCCGGTGCTGAAAAAGGACCAGGAAATCGAACTTCCCAGGGAAAATATCAATCCTTCATTCAATCCTTTCGATAATGAAGG
>CAZOXI010000414.1:0-3917 GCA_964583445.1 uncultured Bacteroidaceae bacterium
GGCCTTTCCGTCGAGTTCTCCGAGGAGTTGCGTATTTGCATAGAGCTTTAATTTCCTGTTTGTGGTATCTCTTATTGCAGTTAAAAGAACCCACTCTTCTTTGGCAACCTCAGTATTTGGAACTACAAGTTCTTTCTTCGCTCCTTCAATATTAATTCGGAACCTGATATCATCTTCCACATTTCTAAGGATCATGGTACCAAACGAGATCATTCTGTCTGAGTCTCCATCTTCAACGGGATTGTCTGCACAGTTAACCCACATGCTGAAACTGAAGGGCCCATCACCAAGGTGAAGTGATTCGTTGTAGGGCACAGTTACATTGTCATCAATTCCGTCGAATTCCAGGGCGTTGAATAGCTTACCTTCCACCCAGTTCGTATCACCCATGTTTGCGAGTGTTCCATCATTCATGTTACCTGAGAGATCTGAGGCAGTTAGCCCTGACATTTCATCCAGTGGCATATAGAGCGACATTACATCTGCGCTTCCATCCACTAAAGAAGCAATCTCTTCAGCTGAAAGTGCTTTGTCATAGATTCTGAAATCATCCATAGTTCCCTTGCATCCCTGGAACTTGGCAGGATCAGTACTTGTACTGGCACCAATGGTAATTTCATCATTGGCATCATCAAATTCCCAGAACCAGAATGCATCGCCATATTCTTTCTCGCCGGCTAATGCATCATTCGCCCATAGTTGAATCTTTTGATTTTCAACGTCCCTTATAAATGTAAGCAACGTCCATTCGTCGTTGAAATAGAGATCATCTGCAACCTCCATCGTGAGTTTACCTCCGGAATGGTTCTTTACCTGCAGTTTTACAACTCCTGTATCTCCCGTGAAAACCGTCTGGGCAAGCATAAACGTTCCATAGGTAATGATCCTTGACTTTCTATCCAGGTCATCAGGGCTGAAATTAACCCACAAGCTCATGGAGAAGGAACGATCTTCAAAATCGAAATAGGTTGAGTCGAATCCTCCTTTCAACTGATCGTCTGTACCGTCAAAAAACAGCGCTTTGCCATATTTTCCATCTACCCAAGCGGCAGCAGGATCCATCAGGGCATCGAGTGTTAAATCACCAGTATTACCGGTAACATCTTTAGTCGTGGTACCTGTTCCTTCATCGAACTTCCAATGAACTACAGGTTTTGTGGTGAGCTGTGCAAAGATTGTGGCACTCACAAAGAGGCCAAGTGTAAGCAATACTGCAAATTGTAAAAGTTTGGTTTTCATTCTGTTTGTTGTTAGTTAATATTAATTAGTTAATTATTTCGTTCCACTTCCGGGGTATCCGGGATTTTGTTTAAAATTCGCAGAGTTAGAATTAAGGTCAATCTCGCTCTGAGGTATTGGCATGAGGGTGTGGTAAGGTTGGATATTTACTGCATCTTCCGGCCTGGCCTTTTGATAGTATTCAATTAGTTTTCCGGTGCGTGCAAGGGTTGCCCAACGGTTAACCTCCATGTTAAGTTCACGAGCTCTTTCGTCCAGAATAAAGTCTATATCCACATCGACTCCGGTTACCTCTGAGGCATTTGCCCGGTTTCGGATGATATTGAGTGTTTCTGCGGCTCCTTCCGGATTATTCTGCATGAGTTGAGCCTCAGCTTTAAACAGGTATGTTTCGGCAAGTCGATACATGATAATATCCTTATCAATACTTGACTCAGTCGGATCGTTGCCCATAATGCCCATAAATTTCATGGGTGTTGGATAGATGTATGGGTACATTGGGTCATCTTCTGGAATCACTACTTCATCACCACAGGAAACAATTAATGGGATTTCGTTTACAAATTGAATAATGGGATTACCACTTTCAAACATATCGTCGATTGTCTTGCAATCGTTAAAATAGTATTTCCTTTTAATGGCAAAATCTGAATTTCTGTCATCACCATCTTCAAATAATGTGAACCAGAATGGAGTTGTGGCTACTCTCCATTTGCCTCTTTGGAAATTATCCATCGATAACTTCAGTCCGAGTACTTTCTCATAAGCAGGTTGCCAGGCAAACTTGACCGTGTTGATTCGCACGATATTTTTATTTACCCTATTGTCGTATTGTACTACGAAAAGCGCCTCAGGATTTCCGGCTTCAATGTTCTCATTGCCTTGCAGGAATACATCTGTAAAAGGAGTTCCAGCCGAATCTTTTTGTACTCCAAATCTTTCTGTCAGAAGTGAATGGACTCCAAAATTAATGATTGTATCTGCCTGGGATTCGGCTAATTCCCATTCGTTCGCATAGAGGTAGACGTTTGTAAGTAAATGCCTTGCTGCAGCATTGGTTAGATTTCCCTGTTTCGATGGTCGAGCGGCAATTCCATTACAGGCAATTTTCAGATCCGAAATAATATGTGTTAATATAGTATCTTTCGAAATTCTAACGTAATTGGTTTTGGGTGCCGAGACAGGCTTCAGGACCAGTGGTACATTTCCCCAATTCTGAATGGCTTCAAAGTAGAAAAACGCTCTAAAGAAGTGGGCTTCCCCAAGTAGCTGATTTCTTTTCGTTTCACTTGAAAAATTGGCATCCTGTCCGTAATATATTAGTAAATTTGCGCGTTCAATAGAGCTGTAGCAGTCCTGCCACCAGCCCTTTACTGTTCCAAGTTCTCCGTTTAATTGTGCATTATAAACATCCAGTGCAACATTATTTGCTCTGGAGTTAAAGGTGGTCATCGCAAGGTCCGTTCCAGCCTGGGTCCAGGTCCTTCCTGTAGTATACGTATTTACAGTTCGGTAAAGGGGGACAAGACCTCCTTCGATGCCTGCTTCAGTTGTAAATATATTTCCTGCAGAAAGGAAGGTGTTTTCATCTTCAAACAAGAAATCTTCTTCACATGAAGACATCAATGATAAGATGATGAATAGGTTGATGCTTAATAAGATAAACTTTTTCATTTCTTTTTTTGTTTATAGCCTCCTTAGAGCGTTACGTTAATACCAAATGTGACTGCTTTGGTGTTCGGATTTTTATAGCTTCCGGTCTCCGGATCAATTCCCTGCCATTGGGTAAGTGTGTATAGGTTTCTTCCGCTTATATAGATCCTGAGTCTATCAACATTTATTTTACTAAGAAGTCTTTGAGGGAATGTATATCCAAGGGATACATCCTTGATTCTAAAATAATCGGCCGATTGGTACTGGAACGCACTCCAATAAGTAGTAACCTTCCCCTGTCTTAATGTTGGATATTGATTAGAGGGTGTTTCTGGGGTCCACCAGTCGATGTCAAGATTGTTGTTCCCAACGCTCTCAGAATTGTTGAGAATATCATTTTGCCTGGTTACTCCTTTAATCCCCTGCAGAAAGATGTTTAAATCAAATCCCTTGTAATGAAAAGTATTTGTAAACCCATAGAGGAAAATAGGTCTCGACTGCCCGATAATCTGTCTGTCCTCTGGATCAATGTATCCGTTCTCGTTCAGGTCTTTTACCTTAACTTCTCCTGGTTGAGCCGATGGCTGAGCAGTTTCTGACATATCTTCATCTTCCTGAACAATGCCATCAAAGACATAATCGTAGATTACATCTATCGGTTCACCAATAAACCATTCGTTTCCAATATCATCTAAGCCGTCGCCATATAAGTCAACGATCTCATTGTGGTTGTAAGCCAGATTTATTGTGCTATTCCATTGGAAATTGTTTGTTCCTTTATCGATGTTCACGGTGTTGATCGAAAAGTCGACCCCATGATTGTGTGTCTGGCCGATATTGTCTTTTACCTCAGCGTATCCGTTTACCCATGAAATACTCCTGGCAAGCAGAAGATCTGAGGTGTTTGCATTGTAATACTCAACTGAACCTGAAACTCTTCCTTTGTACAGTCTGTAATCCAGCGCAATGTTAAAGGACTTTGTGGTTTCCCAACCCAAATTACTGTTACCCAGTTTTGATACGAT
>CAZOXI010000415.1:0-3909 GCA_964583445.1 uncultured Bacteroidaceae bacterium
CAGACCTTGCTTTTTAGCTGTCGCCTGAAGTGCAGTTGGTCTGATGTGTTATATGAGCGTGCCTGAGATGCATAAACAGGCGAAAATAAAATGATCCTGGAGAAAGATTTACAGCATCATCCTGCCTGGAATCGCCCTTCTCGTTTGCACCTGGATGCACTTTTCTTATCTTTGATCCTTCATCAAACCATCCATTATGATCGAAACATTCATACCTGGTTTTCAGCTCCGGCATGCTGAAGAGAGCGATGTTCCGCTGATACTTGACCTCATCAGGGGGATTGCAGCATATGAAAAATTGTCGCATGAGGTTGTGGCTACCGAAGCGCTGCTGAAGGAGAACCTTTTTGGTGAAAAGCGTTATGCGGAGGTGGTGCTAGGTTATGAAGGCGAAACGCCTGCAGGCTTTGCACTATTCTTTCATAATTTTTCCACCTTCACAGGACGACCGGGCCTGTACCTGGAAGATCTTTTCGTTTATGATGCCTACCGGGGCAAAGGATATGGCAAAGCTTTACTTCTTTATCTTGCCAAAATTGCTCAAAAACGGGGCTGTTCCCGGTTTGAATGGGTCGTACTCGACTGGAATACCCCGGCAATCGATTTCTACAATTCTCTGGGTGCCAAGCAAATGAAGGAGTGGATTATCACCCGTGTTGCAGGAAAGGATATCGACATGCTGGCGGAGAAATTTTAGGTGCCGTCCGGATCAAAGCAGGAGTTGAAATCAGGTGATTGATTGTTTGCCATGACCCGGGAATATGAGTGGGTCGCAATGCCGGTCGCAATCATAAAAACACCAGGAACCAATATTCCAAAAAAAAATATTACATTGACATCCAAACCAACCAGATCAATGGCATGGCTGTTTCTATTCGCCCTGTGACCAGCAGGCACGAGCTGAAAAAGTTCATTCACCTTCCTGCAAAGATCCATAAGGATCATCACAACTGGATCCCGCCCCTTTACGGGGATGAATGGGTGTTCTTCAGCGAAAAAAAGAACAAGTCATTTGCACATTGTGATACGGTCCTTTTCCTGGCATACAGGGAGGATGCGCTCGTAGGAAGGATCATGGGGATCATCCACAGGGATTACAACCGGGAGAAAAATGAGAACAATGCCAGGTTCAATTTTCTGGAAGCATGGGACGACAGGGAGGTGATCGAAGCACTTTTAGAGGCGGTTGCCGGCTGGGCACATGAAAAAGGAGCAGAAAAACTCGTAGGCCCGCTTGCCTTTTCTGACAAAGATCCGCAAGGCTACCTGGTGGAAGGCTACGACGAACCGATGGTGATCGCATCCCATTGTAATTACAAATATATTACCGACCACCTCGCAGCGTTGGGATTTGCAAAGGAGATCGACCTGGTGGTGTATAAGGTTCCCGTGCCGGAAGAAACCCCGGAGCTTTATCTCAAAATTGCTGAACGCGCCGAACGAAACAACCCGGAGCTTAGCCTGATTGAATTCCGGAACAAGATCCATTTGCGCAGGTATATCCGACCGATTCTGACATTGGTGAATGAGACATTCACAGGTATTTACGGTTTCACTCCCTTTAGCACGGAAGAGATGGATGATTTCGCCAACCGCTACATCCTGGTGCTGGATCCGAAATTTATCAAAGCGATCGTCGATCCGCAAAATAGGGTGATTGCCTTTATCGTGGGCATGCCCGATATTTCAGCAGGAATCAAAAAATCACGGGGCTACCTGTTTCCATTCGGGTTTATTCCCGTGCTGACAGCCGGGAAAAAATCTCCCCAGCTGAACCTGATGCTGGGCGCTGTAGATCCGAAGTACCAGGGGAAGGGACTGGACACTATCCTTGGAAGGGCCATGCTGGAATCAGCACGAAAAGCAGGGAAGACCTACATGGACAGTCATCTCGAGATGGAGACCAATAAGAAGGTCAGGGCCGAGATGGAATACATGGGTGGGGAAGTGTACAAAAGGTACCGAATATTTCAGCGAAAGCTGTAATTCTCATCTCATGTCACATTATTCCATTCAATCGTTAAGAAGAACGTTGTTTTCCCGTGAACTATGGTCAGATCTGAAAGAATCCATACGTGGTTCGGAAAAAGATTTCACCCAAATACCCATCAGCAAGGCTATCATCCTGCTGAGCATTCCCATGGTCCTGGAAATGGTCATGGAATCTGTTTTTGCGCTTGTCGATATTTATTTTGTATCCCGTCTCGGAGCCCGGGAGGTTGCCGTAGTTGGGATCACTGAGTCGCTCATGACCATTGTCTATGCCATTGGGATGGGACTCGGTGTTGGGACAACCGCCCTTGTTTCCAGGAGGATCGGGCAGAAGCGTCCGCGTGAGGCTACACAGGCTGCAGTCCAGGCAATTATTGCCTCAGTAGCCATATCACTGGTATTCAGTGTTATAGGTATCATATATGCAAAGGACCTGCTTCGTTTCATGGGGGCTTCGGAAGCAACCATCGAAATGGGATACCAGTACCCGATGATCATGCTGGGTGGAAATGCGGTGATCATGCTGCTTTTCGTGATCAACGCCGTATTCAGAAGCTCCGGTGATGCGGCGATCTCCATGCGTGTATTGTGGATTGCCAACTTGCTGAACATCGCGCTGGATCCGCTGCTCATCTTCGGATGGGGACCATTCCCTGAACTCGGGATCAAGGGGGCTGCCATTGCGACCAATACCGGTCGGGGCATCGCTGTACTTTACCAGCTCTACCTTTTAATGAAAGGGAATTACAGGGTACGGGTAAAGCTGGAGGATATCCGTTTGCAGCTGACAACGATCTGGAAGGTGGTCAAGCTGTCCCTGGGAGCGATCGGGCAGAATATCATTGCACACTCCTCGTGGGTCTTCCTGGTGTGGGTGATCACCAGCCTGGGTGAAGAGGCGATCGCCGGCTATACCATTGCCATACGTCTTATTATTTTTATCCTCTTGCCTGCATGGGGTATGGCCAATGCAGCGGCTACACTGGTAGGGCAAAACCTGGGTGCGCAGCAGCCGGATCGCGCTGAACGGTCGGCCTGGATCGTGGGAGGGGTGAACATGGTACTGCTTAGCCTGGTCTCGATCGTATTTATAGCTGTCCCACAGGTGTTCATTAACTTTTTTGTCGACCGGTCCATTGCCCCTGAGGTCTGGCAGGCCGGGGTCACGTGCCTGCGCGTGGTCAGCTATGGTTTCATCATCTATGCCATCGGAATGGTTATGGTGCAGGCCATCAACGGATCAGGAGATACGGCAACTCCCATATGGCTGAACTTTGTTGCCTTCTGGATCATCGAGATCCCGTTGGCGTGGGTGCTGACAAATGTGGCTGATCTTGGTGTCCACGGGGTTTGCTATGCCATTATCACAGCAGAAACCATCCTGGCACTGATGGCGATGTACATCTTCAGACGTGGAAAATGGAAGCTGAAGGAGGTGTAGTCAGACAATAATTTATATTTTCACGGAATGAACCCCTCATCATTGGGCATAGGTATTTGGCTTCCGAGCACTATTGAAATTATTATATTCTTCGAGGTAACAAGTTACCCGCAGCTAGAACGATATTTAAATTATTTTATATCAAGTAGTTAAATATATAATTAATACATATGAGCCCATTGTTGCCGAGTGTAGCTTGAACAAATAAATATGTATCAATGGAAAAAAGAATGCTGAAGCAATGCCTGGTCATCATATCAGTGACCATTCTCGTGGTAAATCCGCTCTGTGGTCAACATGAAGGACACACACATCGAACGGTTTTTCATTCCCCGGCATATTCATTTGACCGGCAGGATACACTGCGCGGATCGGTTACGCCGGAGCGGGTGTGGTGGGACCTGGTCTTTTATGATCTGGATGTGAAGGTGAATATAGAAGAACGCTCCATCCGGGGTACCAATGAAATCCGGTAC
>CAZOXI010000416.1:0-3906 GCA_964583445.1 uncultured Bacteroidaceae bacterium
GTATTTCCTGCCTCTGTCGCTGTTAATGATGGTGACCGTTTCAGGTTGGACCAGCGGCGACTGGAGCGACAATGAATATCCCCGATGCTTTCTGCATGCGTTTTTTTGACACGGAGATTCCAGACATCAGTATACAAGGTGCCTGTAATTTTTATAAATGCATGGCTGTGCAGGTGCAGACAGATAATATACCATTTTTATAGCTCAACATATAAATTGTACTAATTTTAAGGTTTCAAAATTACAGACCAAAGTGACAGAGAAGATCATTATACTCGATTTCGGATCCCAATACACCCAGCTCATCGCAAGGAAAGTACGGGAAAACAATGTTTATTGTGAAATTCACCCTTTTAACTCCTTTACGAAGCCTGATGAAAGTGTGAAAGGGGTGATTCTTTCAGGCAGTCCTTTTTCGGTGCGCGATCAGCATGCGCCACTTCCGGACCTCGGCGCTATCAAGGGCAAACTGCCAATCCTCGGGATCTGCTACGGTGCGCAATACCTGTCACATTTCTATGGTGGCAAAGTAGCCGCTTCCGGTTCAAGGGAATATGGTCGTGCGTTGCTTACCAGCATAGACAGTGAGAACATCCTGTTAAAAGACATCCCTGTCAACACCCAGGTATGGATGTCACATGGAGATACCATCCAGCAATTACCGCCAAAATACAAGGTGATCGCAAGCACAGCCGATATTGAAGTGGGCGCTTATGCCGCAGAGGAGGAGCAGATCTTTGGATTGCAATTTCATCCGGAGGTATACCATACACCCGAGGGAACAAGGATCCTGGGCAACTTCCTCCGTGGGGTTTGCGGTTGTCACAAGGAATGGACACCGGAGTCTTTTATCGAAGCTACGGTGCAGGACCTGCAGCGCCGGCTTGGGAACGATCACGTGGTACTGGGACTTTCCGGAGGAGTGGACTCTTCCGTGGCAGCCATGCTGCTGCACCAGGCCATCGGCAAACAGCTGACCTGCATCTTTGTGGATAACGGCCTCCTGAGGAAGAATGAATTCGAGGAGGTACTGGACTCCTATCAGCACCTTGGATTAAATGTGATTGGTGTGGATGCGAAAAGGAAATTCCTGGACGACCTGAAGGGAATTGCTGACCCTGAGCTGAAAAGGAAAAGCATAGGGAAGAATTTCATTGAAGTGTTCGATGAAGAAGCAAAAAAACTGAAAGATATCAAATGGCTGGGACAGGGGACGATCTACCCGGATGTGATTGAATCCGTTTCAGTCAATGGCCCTTCTGTTACGATCAAGTCGCATCATAACGTGGGCGGGTTGCCCGAAAAAATGAACCTGAAAGTAGTGGAACCCCTGCGGCTCCTTTTCAAGGATGAAGTCCGCAAAGTGGGATACGCACTGGGGATCGGGGCGCACATCCTTTCACGACATCCTTTCCCTGGGCCCGGACTGGGCATCAGGGTACTGGGAGAGGTCACCCCGGAAAAGGTGACCCTGGCTCAGGAAGCCGATCATATTTTTATCCGGGGACTGAAAGAATATGGGCTTTACGATCGTGTCTGGCAGGCAGGTGCCATGCTGCTCCCGGTGCAGTCGGTGGGCGTAATGGGTGACGAAAGAACATATGAATATGTCGTGGCGCTCCGCGCTGTTACCGCAACCGACGGGATGACCGCCGACTGGGCACATCTCCCGGATGTATTCCTCAGCAGGGTTTCCAACGAGATCATCAACAAAGTGCAGGGAATCAACAGGGTCGTATACGACATCAGTTCAAAACCACCGGCTACGATTGAGTGGGAGTGAAACACAACAATTCAATCTTCCCGGGGTTAATACTTTAAAGAATCGCTAAAAAACAGTTATGCAAAAAGTATTGAAAATATTATTTCTGTCCTTATTTATTCTAGCCGCATTACCAGGAAGCGCGCAGTTCGATGTGAACGGATTGAAGCTGATGGAGGTAATGGATAAGGTCAGCCGGTATTACGTGGACTCCCTCGATGAAGAGAAGTTTGTTGAAGAGACCATTGAGCAAATGCTCCATGAGTTGGATCCGCATTCTTCTTATATCAGTGCTGAGGAGCTCAAGGAGATCCGTGAGCAGCTGACCGGTGAGTTTGAAGGAATCGGAGTATCATTCAACATACTCGAGGATACCATATTTATTGTGGGAACCATCCAGGGAGGACCTAGTGAAAGGGTCGGTATCATGGCTGGTGACCGTATCGTTGAAGTCAATGATGAAAATGTCGCCGGGATCGGCATCTCCACATCCGGTGTGCAGAAAAGACTCAAAGGGAAGAAGGGGACCGAGGTGGATGTGACAGTATACAGGAAATCTGTCGACAAGGAACTGGAGTTTACGATTGTCCGCGATAAAATCCCGGTGGTCAGCCTGGATGCAGCCTATATGGTGGATGACGAGATCGGGTATATTAAGCTTTCCCGGTTCTCACAAACCACGGCGGAAGAGTTCAAGGATGCCCTGAAGGAATTGGAGAAAGAAGGGATGGAAAGCCTGATCCTGGATCTGAGCGGTAATGGGGGAGGATATCTCCGGATTGCTATCGAGCTGGCCGATCAGTTCCTGGAAAGCGGACGCCGGATTGTATATACGAAAGGGGATAAAATGCCACAACGCGACTACAAGGCCACTGGAAAAGGACTGTTTGAAGAGGGGAAATTGGTGATCATGATCGACGAAACTTCCGCATCTGCAAGCGAGATCGTGAGTGGTGCCGTGCAGGAATGGGACCGGGGCGTTTTGGTGGGCAGAAGAAGCTTTGGAAAAGGACTGGTTCAGCAACCTTTCAAACTCAATGACGGGTCAGAGATGCGGCTTACGATTGCAAGGTATTATACGCCTACCGGCAGATTGATCCAGAAACCTTATGATGAGGGATATGACAATTATGCCATGGATATTATCAACAGGTATAATTCAGGAGAACTGAATAGCTCCGACAGTATCCTGTTCCCGGAATCAGAAAAATATGAAACCCTCGTGCAGGGGCGCACCATATACGGGGGAGGCGGGATCATGCCCGACTATTTCGTGCCCATTGATACCTCGGCCAATACAGATTACCTGCGCAAATTATTCAGCAATGGAGTATTCAACAGGTTCGTACTAAGCTATATCGATGAGGAACGGCCCACACTGGAGCGCAAATACAGGAATTTCAATAAATTCAGATCCACATTTGATGCTTCAGGATTGCTTGAGGAACTCATCTCTTTTGCCGAACAGGAAGGAGTGACCTATAACGAGGAGGATTTTGAGCGTTCAAAGGACCAGATCGAACTGTTGATCAAAGCCTATGTGGCAAGGGACCTCTGGGATACCAGGGAGTTCTACCAGATCTTCAACGAATCCGACCCCATTTTCCAGAAGGCGCGCCAGGTGCTCGAAAAACCACATTTTTATTCCGATAAGCTCTGAGAACAACTGGATCATGACCGATTGGCTCGCGCAGCATTATGTTGAAGTATTGGGCGTGCTGCTGAGCATCATCTACCTGGTGCTGAGCATCAGGCAGAACATCCTGCTCTGGCCGGTCGGAATCCTGGGTGCTGTCATGTATATGATCGTATTTTTTGAGTCCAGGTTTTATGCAGACATGGGGTTGAATGCCTATTATTTTGTGATCAGTATCTATGGTTGGATCAACTGGTCCGGTGCAGCAAAGCAGGAAAAGAAGGAACTCCCGGTCAGATCTGTGGGCAGAACCCAGGGAATGATATTGCTCGTGGTCATGGTGGGCATCTTTTTTCTTATCGGGTACCTGCTGGACCGTTACACCGATTCACCCATTCCCTGGTGGGATGCATTAACAACAGCCGGCAGCATCGTAGCAACCTGGATGCTCACAAGAAAAATACTCGAGCATTGGATCCTCTGGATATTCGTCGATCTGCTATCAATG
>CAZOXI010000417.1:0-3905 GCA_964583445.1 uncultured Bacteroidaceae bacterium
TAGTAAGATCGCGTGCAGGATCATACAGGGTGAGCCATTCAGCAAACTGGGCACACCGGCAAATGATGTAAAAAAACAGGTACCATTGCGGGCGACACTGGACAATAATACCATTACCGGGGCTGTGATCTATATCGACTCATATGGCAATGCGATCACCAATATCACAAAGGAGTTGTTCGATCGGTTTGGAAAAGAGCGGAAATTTACCATTTATGTACAAAGTAAACATTACAAGATCAACCGGCTGAATCAATATTATTCTGAAACCACCGGCGGAGATCTCCTTGCGCTATTCAATTCCATTGATCTGCTTGAAATTGCCATCCGAAACGGATCGGTACGGGACCTGCTGAACCTGAATACGGATTCGACGATCAGGGTTGAATTTAAATGACAGAACTATTTTACATTTTGAAAACAGTGTTGATATGAGTACGAGAGCTGAAAAAATGGAGGCATTCGGCAGGATCCTGGATATCATGGATGAATTAAGGGAAAAGTGTCCCTGGGACCGTGAACAGACCATGGAATCGTTACGAAACCTCACCATAGAGGAAACCTATGAGCTGGCGGATGCAATCATTGAAAATGACCTGGATGAGATCCGTACGGAGTTGGGCGATCTGTTATTACATATTGTCTTTTATGCAAAGATCGGCGAAGAACAATCTGCATTCGATATCACTGATGTGATCAACACAGTGAATGAAAAGCTGGTGTTCAGGCACCCGCATGTGTTTGGTGAGCGGAAGGTATCTGGTTCGAAGGAGGTAGTCAGCAACTGGGAAGAACTGAAAATGAAAGAAAATAATGGCACCAAGCGCGTACTCAGCGGGGTGCCAAAATCGCTGCCTGCCCTGATCAAGGCACACCGGATGCAGGACAAAGCGCGAGCGGTGGGATTTGACTGGGCCCACCCTGAGGATGTATGGAATAAGGTATCAGAGGAGATCGATGAAGTGAGAAAGGAGGTAAAGGGCGACAACCGGGAGAAGATCGAAAGGGAATTTGGTGACCTGTTCTTTTCGATTGTCAACGCGGCCAGGTTGTTTAACGTTGAACCGGAAACAGCACTGGAGCGCACCAACATGAAGTTCATGCAGCGCTTTAATTATATTGAAGCGCATGCCAGGTCGAACGGGAAAAGCATCAAAGAGATGACCCTGGAAGAGATGGAAGTCCTCTGGGATGAGGCCAAGCAGAAAGAAGTTCGCTAAGCCTTGCCCCCTCTGCGCCTTCTATCTTTGTATGGCCTGTGTCTTCGCCCTCCCTGGAAGCAATGCCAGCTCAGGTGTCACCACCAGATTTGGGTTGGTCGCTGGTCGTTGAATTACCGTCAGCCTTTAAATTTTCTCCTTCAGTAGCATCGCCGTCTCTTTTTTTACCATCAGCACTTTCTGTCGACTCTTCATCTTCCGTTTTCTCAATTACTTCCAGGAGTCCGAGCTCATGGAGCAGGTTGTACCACGTCAGGACCTTCCTGATATCGGAGACATACACACGTTCCTCATCATACTCCGGCAATACTTCTGTAAAATAGGCCTTCAGTGCTTCGTTCCCGGATTTCGGATCGATCGCTGTTCCTCCCTTTTCTTTCTCGTGGACCCTGAACAGGACATCTGATAGCGGAACGTCTTCCGTCTCTGTATATATAGAGATATCTTCCAGTGCACTGACCCGTGCAGTGGGAGGTGCGATGGTACGCTTTTTATCTGTAAGGGATTCAACCACAATTCCGTTGCGCGCCTGCGCCAGGAAACGGAACAAACCACCTTTGCCGGAAATCGACATCAGGTCTTTCACATTGATTGTTTGCATATTCTTTTTCATTTATTACCGGTAAGGATCAACTATTACCGGTGAGGATCAACCGATCCCCCTTTCTTTTTTTATACTATCGTAGGCATCTTTCACTTTCCTGAATTTTTCCTGTGCCACCTTTTTAAAATCATCGCCCAGGTGGCTCACTTTATCGGGATGGTATTTCATGGCCATTCTGCGATAGGCTTTCTTAACCTCATCGTCAGTTGCCGTGGAATCAATCTCAAGGATCTTATAGGATGCATCTGTAGCGGTGATGAACATCGCCTGGATACTGTCCAGGTCTGAAGTGGTAATATTCATATAACCGGCGATCCTCCTGATCAGCTCCTTTTCAGATTCAGACACCCCGGAATCAGCAGCGGCAATTCCAAAAAGAAAATGGACCATCTCCAGGCGATATGAATAATCAAGCCGTTGGTTCAGCTGGGCGGTTACTTCCCGCACCGGGATCTGTTGCTTGAGAATATCGCGAAGCATTACAATGGCCTCCTGTGCCGTATCGTGGCCAAAACGTGTATGGAAGTAATTTTTAACATATTCCAGCTCGCTTTTCATTACCCTGCCGTCTGCCTTCATCACTGCGGCTACCAACACCAGCAGCGATGCTGCATAATCGCCTCTTCGCGTGGAGGACTGGTAGATCCTGCCCTGTGTCTGTGTCTGTGCAGCACCTGTATCGAACATCGACCCCAGCGCGAGGCCGAGGATTCCACCAATGGGACCACCAACCGCCCATCCTAATCCAAGTCCAACCCATTTAGCAAATTTTGCCATCTGTTAACTATTTAATTTCAAAAATTTATTGTGCAAATCTACAATTTGTGGAAGAATCATGCTATCAATCTCATTGTAAATCACAAAATCTGCAAGCAACTGTTTTTCCTGATCATTCATTTGCCGGTCCATACGTTGCCGCACTTCTTCTTCTGTTACCCGGTCCCTTTGCATAACCCTGTTGATCCGCGTGGATGCTTTTGCTGTAACAACAACGGTAATATCCATCATCGCGTTGCCCCCGGTCTCAAACAGGATGGCTGCCTCCTCCACCACATATGGACGGGTAGCATATTGCCGTGTCCACCTGTCAAAATCCTTCCTGACAGCCGGATGAACAATCCTGTTGAGCTGCTCAAGCAGGTTGCTATCGGAAAACACTTTGCCGGCCAGGTATTCCCGGTTCAGTGCGCCGTCTTCATATGCTGTTTCACCAAAAAGATCTTTCACGCCTTTGATTACATTTCCCTCTGTTTCCATCAACCTGCGCGCCTCCTTATCGGCCTGGTACACTGGCACGCCAAGTTCCTGAAAAACACTTGCCACCAGTGTTTTTCCGCTTCCGATTCCTCCTGTAAGCCCGATCTTCAGCATCACTTTACCGATAAGAGGTATTCAACGGTCTGGGGATAAAAGCTGACTCCGCTGAGGGCACCGGGTTTTGTTTTGAGCTGCACCTGGAGCCGTGTTTTGTTCTCCTGTGTCTCATTGTAATCCACCACAGCCCAAAAAGCTTCCGGGACAATTCGTTCATATTTGCTCAATCCAATACGACCGGTCACACGTACCTCCTGGGGAAAGGTCTGCATGCGTAATGAGTCGGGCAGACCATTGATCTGTATGGGGACCATAACCTGGACTTCAGTCATTTTCTCCAGTTCGATAGAACATTCTACCCGTTCAGTACTATACCTGATACGCGGGAATCCCTTTAGCTGCAACATCCCGGAATAGCTTTTTTCCAGTTTTCCTAATTCGAGTTTCTTCGATGGTACAGCCTGCAGTGTATCCACATAAATGTCAGGACCGGTGACCAGCACTGAGTCGGGGATGATTTTTACGTTGTTCTTCAATGTAAAGGTCCTGCCAGGCTCAAAATCAATCAATGGTTGCACCGGGATCTTCCGGCTGACTTCAGTGGCGAACTGAAAGATCAGTGAATCGGGTGCGATCTCCAGGAGTTGCAGTTCACTGGGAAGTTGCCTGGCCACCCGCTCCCTTGCATAGCGTGTCAGCACATACAACCTGGATGTATCCCCTGAGAGGGTGTTCATGGTAAAAGAGTTCAATGGAAAGCTTAAAGG
>CAZOXI010000418.1:0-3620 GCA_964583445.1 uncultured Bacteroidaceae bacterium
CATAAATTTTGTTTCCGGTTCGCAGGTAAAGACCTTCCATGATCACCATGATCAACCCCAAGCCGATGGTAATGGGAGGGTAGATATAATGAAAGGCTATGGTGAAAGCAAACTGGATTCGGGAGAGTATTTCTACGTCCATAAGTCCGGGAGTTTATTTGAAATAGTTTTGCATGTACTAATTTCTGAAAAATGTTGGATTTCAGCATTATTTCTAAAGAAAAAGGAAGAAATTTATAAACAATCTACAGAATCAGCCTACTATTCCCACATGTTGAGAACAACCGCTTTTTTCCAAGTCCCGGAAATCACGACACTTATGGATTCAGTGGAATGAAGCCTTACTTGAATTTCTTCACACTTCCAGGCAATGAAAAATACTATGCTTTTACCTGGGGCGATATCGCCTTTTTTTTGAATTCAACGGCATCATTTATTGGAGAGCAGAAAGCATGGCTGAAGGAGCAATTGGCAGATTCTGAAAGAATATTCAATAGCAATATATTAATTTATAGAAGTTTAATATTTTTTATATCATTCATTAGTTGAAGTAATTTCATATGATTCTGCATGCAGCACCACCTCCCCTGAGAAATAATATAATTTGATTGTGTTCTGCCTTTTTGAGGAGAAAATCTCTAAAGATTTTAAAGAATCCTCCATCCCCTTTTTTTTGCCATCCAACGCAGTTTGATCTCCGGTTTTACGGCCACCGGATTCCCTACGGATTGCATCACGAACCGGTCTGTATATGCGTCTCCGTAATACCAGGCGGTATCGAGTGAAAATCCATTTGATACACAATACTCGTGCATACGAACGGCCTTTTCCTTTCCGAACACAAGTTTCCGGTTGGCCCGCCCGGTAAAAAGTCCATTCTTGACTTCAAGGACTGAGCAGATCACTTCATCCATCTGAAGATGATTCGCAAGTGGTTCGCAGAGATAAGGTAAAGCAGAGGAGAGCAGAACGATCCTTCCATGATTTCTCCTGTGTATTGCAATCTCTTTTTTTATCTCCGGACGGATCAGTTCAAGTAAATACGGAACCACTTCTTCCCTGGCCAGTGAATTTACCTCCTTTTCTTTTAAGCCTTTCAACCACTGCATAATAGATAAAACTATTTCATTGGCATCTTTAAGATCGAATTTATACAAAATGGAATAATAGATTGCCTGCCTGAACTCCCGGCTCCTCATGAATCCCATTTGTCTTGATTTTTTTACGACCATTCTGCTGCTATTGACAGAAAGGATGGTTTTGTCAAGATCGAATGCTGCAATATATGATGACGTCCCTGTCACTTGCTCAGTGAATTAAAATCAGCAATGATGATAGCCTTCGGGATTAAATATACAAGTAATTTTATTTATAGCTACTTTAGGTACTATATTGATTAATTGATCCAACTAAAAGCAATTGGAACTTTACCCATGGGGCAAAAGATGTATGTTGCTTTGAGCGAAAAATAACGAGTCGGTCCGGCGAAATGTTTTACTGATACATTCTTTTGTTGGCAATTCACTTTTTGTTAATATCGCAACGAATTTCATAGAGCAAGAATGAATAATGGTTAAACAGGCAGGAGAAACAGAGCTGAAGATCCGTCCGATCCGAAGTGAAGATGACCTGCAGCTTGGGGTTGTGATCCGCAGCTGCTTCAGGGATTATGCAGCGACAGAAGAGGGAACAGTATTTTCCGATCCTGTCATTGACCGCCTCTCCGCTTCATTTACTATGGAGCGAAGTGCTTATTTCGTCCTGGATGCGGGTGGTGAAGTAGTGGGTGGCGCAGGGTTCCAGCCATTGAAAGGTGGAGGGGAAGATGTTTGCGAATTACAAAAAATGTACATCCGGAGGGATTTCCGCGGACAAGGATGGGGCAGGGCGCTGCTGGAAAAGTGCCTGTCCGAGGCAGTCCTTGCAGGATTTCGGCTGTGTTACCTTGAAAGTCTGTCCGAATTAAAAGATGCCCTTAAGCTCTATGAAGCTGCAGGATTTTCTTATATCCTGGCGCGGATGGGGAACACTGGCTATTTTGGCTGTACGCTGTTCATGACCAAAAAGCTTTGATCCAGCAGAGGGTGTGGCATTATTCTTGTAAAAAGAATAGTTATTTGTAATCCATTAGACATTTTTAGCAATGAAAAGTATATTTCTATCTTCAATATTTGCCCTGTTTCTCATGATTCCTGTGCAATCACAGGTTGGAATAGGTGCAAGGGGTATTCTTGGTGTCGATGGCAATGCCTATGGCGGACTTGAGTTTTCCATACAGAACCCGGGACAGTATGAGCTGGACCTGGGTTGGCTGAATGGCTCCTGGAAAGCAACAGGTCTTAAACATTTTTCATTTGTTGATCGTCGGAATTTTGGCATTTATGGTGGTGGTGGGATTGGTATTGGTTATTATGATTCTTTTGATGAATTGTATGGTACCTTTGCATTGAACCTTGGATCCTATATCATGCTGGGAAGGTTGCAAACCGGCCTGGACTGGCGCCCGGAGTGGAATTTTTTCAATGCACCCAGGAACGATCTCTCCTTCAACCTGGCTTTATCGGCCAGGTGGATGTTTGGAAAGAGGTAGTTCAACCGTTGAACCTCCTGATCTTCTCAATCCGCATTGCAAACGGGACATTATCGTGTTTGAATGCGTATTCCACAGATCTGCTCCCTTCGTTTCGGTACATTGCCGTGATTTCACTTTTTTCAAGCGCGGCATCCAGGTGACTGCTCAGTGATTTTTCTACCACGAGTCTGATGGAGCCGTAGTAAAGCTCTGTGATCATATTTACGCGCCGGATGCGACCATCGTATTCCGCCCACTTGTTGGCTTTCATTGTCTCCAGGTACTGGTCGATCTTTACTCTCAACAGGTCGTCCATTAGCCTGACCTGGAGATCCCCGAAGGTGAATTTACTGATGCTTTCAAGTTTAAAATTTCCTTGAATCTTTCCGAGTCCCGGATGCTGGAGTTCGGCAATAAGTTCAGATTGCACATCTACGTTCCTGTCGGCAAGGAATGCCTCCGTGAGACCTGTTTCCAGGCATTCTTTCTGGAAAGTGCTGAATTCTTCCTCATCGATCAGGTCTGCATCCAGGAAGGCCGAATAGATGGTGTTGGGCATCCCTGGATGAGAAAATGATACCTTGCCGCTGAGCGCATCCCATACAAGGTTGCCCAGCGAGATTCCAGCATGTGATGCGGTAATAAGTTCGAGTCCGTAATTAGATCTGAATTTTCTGATTTCCATGACTTGTTCGATTTTTCCCTACAAATTACTAAGAAAATATCATATTTCAAACGGACTATTCTGTTGAAGCTGAAACAATACCCTTAAAATATGGCGCGTTATTGAAAATGATTTGTTTATTTTGTGGTCTCATTTTAGAGCATGAACATCCTGGATATCATATTGGCGATCCCATTGTTATGGGCGCTGTACAGGGGATTCCGTAAGGGATTGATATATATGATTGCCTCGCTGACTGCACTGGTGTTGGGGATTTTGGGAGCTATTCGGTTTCATGAAGGTACAGGAATGCTGCTCAACAGCTGGTTCAATATCAATGCGGAGCACCTGAACCTGATCGCATTTGCCGTCACTTTCATCGGG
>CAZOXI010000418.1:3630-3868 GCA_964583445.1 uncultured Bacteroidaceae bacterium
CGGGATTGTGCTTGAGGTGCACCTGGCAGCATTTCTTGCAGATAAGCTGATCAAGGCTGTGGCACTGAGTCTTGTAAATCGGGCGGCTGGTATGATATTCGGATTGCTGGTTACAGGTTTTGTGATCAGTATTTTGCTGATGCCGATTGATGCTGCTAATAAGAGCAGGAATTTTATTGACCCGGATACAATTGAGGGGTCATTGCTTTACCGGCCGCTGACGAAATTTGCGCCCACA
>CAZOXI010000419.1:0-3841 GCA_964583445.1 uncultured Bacteroidaceae bacterium
CCGAACAGAAAGATGGAACTAAGGTTGCTAGCGTCACTGTGAACGAAGAGGATCCCCCGGGATCTGGTTTTCAGGCACCCTGTTTATTATCTGGGATGTGTTCTTCACAAAAGCCGGGATCTGGGGATTCAACCACAACTACACAAAAGACTTTTATATCCTGGGACTGCCCATTGAAGAATGGCTCTTTTTCCTGGTCATCCCCTACTGTATTTTCTTCCTGCACGAAGTGCTTCGCTATTTCGTTAAAAAATTCTATTTCCCCCTGTTCGCGAAGTATGTGATCTGGACCTTCCTGGTGGCCGGTACCATCGCACTGCCGTTTGTATGGGGAAAAACATATACCTTCACTACCATCGCTTTTGTGCTGCCGTTCCTGGCACTGCAGCTGGTGCTGAAGACCTGGAAGACCTGGTTCTCCGGGTTCCTGCTGACCTACCTGGTCTCCTTCATTCCATTTATCATTGTCAACGGATACCTGACCCGCATCCCGGTGGTCTGGTACAACAACATGGAAAATCTCTCGTTCAGAATCACTACTATTCCGGTGGAAGACTTCATCTACCTCCTGGGAATGCTGGTCCCGGCCTTCACAGTCTACCAGTGGCTGCTACACAGGTATGGATCAGAGAAGCTGAAGCAGCGGATGAAGCTGGGAGAGGTAAGTGGGTTTTAAAACCTGAATTTTTGATATCAATTAGTGCGGGGAAAGTAAATATTTTATTACAAAGGGAAATCCCGAAACAAAGCTCCCGGGAGAAGTTGACAATCAAACGAATAATGTACCTTTGTATAGAGCTGCATTCAACCAAAAAAAGATCGAGCAATAAGGATGAGATCCCTGAAGATTTATAACAAACTAACTTTCTGGAATCCAATGGGTAACACGCGTACGAAAAAATCATCTCTGAAGCCGGGATTCCTTCATCCGTTCAAAAGATGGGCCGTTATAATACTCTTGCTGATTGCGCAGTTCCCGGCTCTGGCACAAGGCCCGGTAAAAGGAAAGATCGGTCTCACGCTGAGTGGGGGCGGGGCCAAGGGGTTTGCACATATCGGCGTGTTGTATGTTATCGACAGCCTTGGTCTGAAGGTGGATTATATCTCGGGCACCAGCATGGGCAGCATTGTTGGCGGGCTGTATTCCGCAGGTTATTCGGCCCGCGATCTTGAAAGGATCGCCCTGTCAATTGATTGGGAAAATGTATTTGCTTCCAACCCTGGATTGAAAGATACACATGTTCGTAGCCGTGACCAATCGGGAAAACACCTGATCGAAGTGCCGTTTGAAAAGTTTAGGATCGTTGTCAGAACCGGGGCCATCGAAGGTCAGCAGTTGTGGAGTATCCTGGAAAAATTATTTTTTCATCTGCGTGAAACAGAGGACTTCTCCCGGTTTCCTATCCCCTTTGCCTGTGTGGCTACCAATATCGAAACCGGCGAACCGGTAGTAATCTCCTCCGGTGATATTATAACCGCCCTTCGCGCCAGCACTGCTATTCCGGGTGTTTTTACTGCAATCGAAAGAGAAGGCACTTACATGGTAGATGGGGGGGCTGTAAATAATTTCCCTGTGAATGTGGTACAAGAAATGGGCGCCGAATATGTTATCGGCGTGAATGTATCGCGCGGATTGCGGGAAGCTGAGGAACTGAACACACCGATTGATATCATATACCAGACGGGCATGTTTAAAAACGCTGCCATGTTTGAGAAAAATAAAAAAAACACCGATCTTTTTATTATGCCTGATTTAACCGGTTACGATGTATCGGATTTTACCGATGCAAGGCAAATCATTGAGAGAGGCAAACAAATGGCCAGGAACTTTATACCCGAAATTGAAGAGCTGGCAAGGATCAACCCGGCGGATCCCGGCACGAATTCCGATGTACATGATAAAAAGTATATTGTGGTTGAGCAACTCTCCTACCAGGGGCTCAAAAACATCAGGGAAGGTTTTCTGGATAATATTACAGGTGCCTACATTCAGGATACAACAACCGCAGCAGAGATCAGTGAGCTCATACAAAGGCTATATGCCACAGGCTATTTCGAAAGAATAACATACAATTATCATTCTTCGAACACAGCTCCCGGTAAAAAGCGGTTGGTTTTTACTTTCCATGAAAAACAGATGAATTCGCTTAAGTTGGGGCTGAATTACAATGATTTCATGGGCATTGGCCTGGTGGGGGGTCTGACGATCAAGAAATTGTTATTGCATAATCTGTATGGGGACTTCCGTTTCAGTTTGGGCAGGTATCCTGCTTATCGTGCGCAAGTTGACTTTTTCACGTCCGAATACCTCAAAAACTGGATGAGCCTGAAAACCGAAGGCAATGTGCTGGATTTTCCCTACAACGAAAATTTTATCACTGTTGCTGCCTACAACAAGCGTTACTTCGGCCTGGATGTTTCCTTTAATCAAACTTTAGGGAATAACGCATACATGTATGCTGGTGCTGCTTACTATTTTCAGCACCTGCAACCAACCATCCAAACAGATTTTGCCCTTCAGGGTAAAAATTCAGCGAATGAAATTTTCGCCGGGGTAAAAAAATATACGCTCAACAGGCATGCATTTCCCCTTTCGGGACAAAACCTCTCCTTGAAGACTTCCTGGGTACTGAATCAGAAACCTTCGTTACATATCGTCGGCGAGGATGAAAGCGTGGATAATTTATCACGAACAGACATTGAGATCACGGACTTTCTACAACTAAAATTCATCTATGAATTTTTTCAACCGGTAGCCGACCACTCTTCCTTTTTTACGAGGTTCCAGGCAGGCTACAATTACAACTATACCCAGGGATTTCTGAATATGTTCAATTTGGGGGGGACCTCTACATTTTTGCGTGATCAAATTATATTTCCCGGCATCGATGAATATGGAATTCTCACTCCTTCCGCACTCACTGCCGAACTGGGGTGGAACATCAATACGTGGTCCGGTATCTATCTCACCCCTGTGGTAGGAGCTGCCCTGTATGATTTTGATGTTGAATTGATCAGCGACATTGATGTCGACAACCTGCTCCTGGGATCCAGCCTGAGCGTGGGATACCTCTCCCCGCTCGGTCCCCTGACAGCCACCGTATCCTATAGCCCGCAGAAAAACAGCATATTGGGTTATATCAATTTTGGATGGAATTTCTAGCAACCGGTGAGCCCTTTCTGCCTCCTTTCATGCAATTCCCTGTCACCAGCTGGCTGTTTCTAACTTTATCACTGCCGATCTATATGACGCGGTCATTACACACGTTAATCCCCGGACCTGGTAAAGCAATTGCTTTCCACAGCAGATGGACCCGCTTTTCTATGTTCCACATCATTTTTTTTGAATCACCTAATCACCTAATTTCGCAATGGACAAATCACATTACATTGTATGGAAAAGATCATGGTGATCGGCGCCTCCGGTCAGATCGGCTCAGAACTGGTGGTGGAACTGAGAAAAATATACGGAACCGGCAACGTCTGGGCAACGGATATCAAAACCCCCAGGGCCGGCGTGGCCGACGAGGGACCTTTCCAGGTGCTGGATGTCATGGACGACAAGCAGCTGATCCATTTCGTGATCCGCAACAAGATCACACAAATTTACCACCTGGCGGCTGTACTCTCCGGGAACGCGGAGAAACTGCCCATCCAGGCATGGAACATCAACATGGACAGCCTGATGAATATCCTTGAGGTCGCCCGGATGGTCGAGGATGTGAAGAAGGTATTCTGGCCCAGCTCCATCGCGGTATTCGGTCCTACCACTCCCAGGGTGAACACACCCCAGCTGACCACCATGGAACCTATCACGGTCTATGGTGTATCCAAGCTCGCC
>CAZOXI010000420.1:0-3837 GCA_964583445.1 uncultured Bacteroidaceae bacterium
ATCTTTTCAGTTGAACCGCACATGCAAATGAACGGGCATTCTCAATGTTTTCAATATTTCCGTTACTTTTGTAATGAATAAAAAATAAGCACTGTGCAGACAAACTCACCCAAAAGGGCCATATTGTTATTCACCTGTCCGGACCAGAAAGGACTGGTGTCCATGATCACGGGTTTTATCGCCCAGTACCGGGGAAATATCATCTCCCTGAACGAGCATGTGGATTCCTATGACAAGACATTCTTCCTCCGGGTGGTATGGGATATGGAGGGATTTGATATCCCGGAAGAGGAACTCGATGTTGCTTTTCAACCTGTGGGAAAGAAATTTCACGCCAACTGGAATATCCTCTTTACCGGCAGAAAGCTGCGTATTGCGGTGATGGTTTCCAAATATGAACACTGTCTGCAGGAGTTGCTCTGGCGGCAGCGACTCTCTGAGAGTGCATACGAGATCCCGCTGATCATCTCCAACCATCCTGACCTGGAGGATCTTGCAGCATATCACAGGATCCCCTACCACGTGTTTCCCATTACCAAAGAGACTAAAGCGGAACAGGAACAGGCCGAACTGAAGTTGCTGAAAGAAAACAACATTGACGCCATTGTCCTTGCCCGGTACATGCAGGTGCTGACCAGCACCTTCGTGGAGCATTATCCCAGCCGGATCATCAACATCCACCACTCCTTTTTACCGGCATTTATGGGGGGAAATCCATACAAGCAGGCCTATGAAAGGGGTGTAAAGATCATCGGTGCCACGAGTCATTACGTTACCGAAGACCTGGACGAAGGACCCATCATTGAGCAGGACATCATCCGGATATCGCACCGCGACAGCGTCGATGACCTGAAACGTCGAGGTCGCGACCTGGAGCGCATCGTCCTTGCCAAGGCAGTGAATTACCATGCCGAGCACAGGATCCTGGTGAACGGGAAGAAGACGGTGGTGTTTGAGTAACCGGGATTATTTTAACGAAAAACAACTTCGCCCTGACTAAAGTTCATTCTTTATGTACCTGCTGATAGCGGGAACAGGGGTATTGCCTGCGGCTTTACTATATCCCAGGATTACTATTTAATACACCGTATAATTTCATCAGGGAAAACCGTTTTCTTGACTTTTCATCGCTTTTTTCTAACTTGCTTCTGTAAGCATCCCGTTATTGTGTTCATTCTTCACACTTGAAATCTCAATAACTATGAAATCATTCTGTGCATCAGCGTCCGCTATTGTCATCTCACTCCTGGTTCTTCCTATGGCTGCCCAGGAGAAACAGGTTCCGTTTTTTCCCGAGCAGGAGATCATGAGTATCGACCGCAGCTATGCGAAGAAAATGTCATTCTTCACGGAATATGAGGATTTCGTGGAGGCCCGGCTGTTCCTTACTCCGGAAAACACCTATGCCCTGGAAATTTTTTATGAGCAAAACGATTCACTCTTCAAAGACCGTCAAATACTGACCCTCCAGGAAAAAAACATGTACCTGGATCAACTCGTTCGTCAATACGCAGCAACCTTGAACGAAAATACAGGATCCACGCAGGCAGAAGGCGATTCCATCGCAGCTGAAATCCGTGTCCTCAACCAGAGCGGCCGCACAGCAATGCTTGTCATGAACACGATCGCCGGACTTGGATATTATGGCTATGCATTGCCCCTGACATTTCAGGTGGAGGACGAAAAAGCATTTGTAGGCCTCTATATGCTGGCCGCGGGAGCATCTTTCTATGTTCCTTATCGCATCACGCAGCGAAAGGATGTTTCACTGGCGCAGGCAAGCCTGAATTTTTACGGGATCTCGAGGGGTGCTATGCATGGCATGTTCATGGGAGAATTGTTATCAGGAAACCCTTCATTTGACGATTACTATACCTACGATCCATATGCACAGGGTGACCCATATAACGATCCTGAATACATTCAGGCGCAAAATGACTATAAAAAAGCGGAGGATCGCCGCTCGTCGACCATTTTCGGAATGGGTATGGCCGGAAGCATTGCCGGAGGGATCGCAGGATACAAGCTTGCGGATCGATGGGACTATGACGGTGGATCGACTTCCATCTTCCAGATGTGGGGCGACGTGGGCACAATCAGCGGCCTGCTGCTCTCTGATGTGTTTGATTTTTACAACAGACCGGAGCTGAATGCAGCTTTCGGAACAGCAATAGCCAGCTCTTTTATTGGAATGACCGGGGGAAAGTTCGCTGGAGATACCAGGAATTACACCCTTGGGGATGCGATCGTCTACCGGTCCTCTCTACTCATGGGGACCCTTCCAATGATCACCCTTGTAGATTATTTTAATCCGGATGACCAGACAGCATATACCATTGCCGGACTGGCAGGTATCGCTGCCGGAGGTGTGCTTGGCTGGAGAGCCACGCTTGATAAAGATTTCGATACCAACGACGGTGTATTTATCGGCCTGGGAGAACTTGCAGGCGGACTGCTCGGCCTTGGGATCGGATACCTGGTAGCTCCAGATGCTGAATCGGAGGTATTGCTGACAACCGCAACACTGGGTGCCCTGGGCGGTTACGGACTAATGTATAAGAGCCTTAGCAAAAACGCCATCAAACTTAATTCACAGGTAGACCTTGATCTGCGCCTGAATCCGATGGGATTGCTCATGAACCAAATGGAACAACCCTTCTCACCGGCCATGGCCGGTATGTATACCATCGGCAGCCTGAACTTGCAGTTTTGAGCAAGGTCTGTCTGAGTTCTGTATGTTCAGCGGTTTTTATTCCCATATATAGCGGTTTTTATTCCCAAATAGATTGAATATTCCTTTCCTGCAGGTCAGCCATTTCAGGGAGAGAGCCAAAGCAATCTTTAACTGGAAACACTCATTTTGCATGATGCTAGATCACCCTGTTCTTTTTGAAGGTGATATACAGGAAGGTCAGGGCAACGATTGCACCGATCAGGTCCGCCAGCGGAAATGCCAGCCACACACCGTCAAGTCCCAGGTTAAACACATGGGGAAGTACCAGGATCATCGGTGTGATGAGCAATATCCAGCGCTGAATGGCAAGCACAAAAGCCGATTTAGCCTTGCCCATGGCCTGGTGTGCACCCATGGTGGCATGTGAAATGCCCATGAGCCACATCATGGCAATAACAATACGCAGTGCCCGGGGCCCTATTTCCAGGAGCTCTTCATTGGTCGTGAACAATCCGAATATGGGTTTGGCAAACACCTGGAATATGAGCACCGCCAGGAGCCCGTAACCAATGGCATACAAAAATCCGAGCCTCATGGTCTTTTTGATCCGCTCCTTTTTATTGGCACCGTAATTATAACCGACAATTGGTTGCATTCCCTGGTTCAGGCCAAAGAGTGGCATCCCAAAGAAGAGGGTGATCTTGTAGATGATCCCGAAGGTCGCAATCGCAATGTCCCCTCCCAGTGCACCCAACGTATGGTTCAGGATAATGTTGGCCAGGCTGCTGGAAGAGCGCATTCCGAAGCCTGATAATCCAACCCGAATGGCAGGCTTCAAAACCTTCTTATCAAGTCGCAGGTCCGTGATCCTGAATTGAATCAGATGCCTGGATCCTGTAAAATACCATGCAAGGTACACCAGTGTGGTAAACTTACCGATAATGGATGCATATGCTGCCCCTTTGATTCCCATATCCAGTGGAAAGATGAAGACATAATCCAGGACCACGTTGACCAACAACCCGATCAGCATAGCATTCATGGCATCCCGGGCATTACCCTCAGCACGCAGGTAATTGCTGCTGCTTACACAGAACGGGAACCACAACATACCTATAAACAGGATGCTGCCGTAATCACTGGCATAGGGCAGGATCGTCGGT
>CAZOXI010000421.1:0-3830 GCA_964583445.1 uncultured Bacteroidaceae bacterium
TGGTATTGATGGTTCGCTTGATAATCGTTTTTTCGATGGGCATTACCTTGACAGGGTGTATGACAGTTTCTGCCGTGTCAGCAGCAGCAGCATCTGTGCTCTGCGTTCCTGAAGGTTTTTCTCCGCATGATAACATGCTGAATACTGCGATGGCCGACAGCGTGTATATGATTCCTTTTTTCATCTCAGATAATTTTATTGTGTACTTAGATTGTTCATTAATTTTTCGAGTTGTATGCGGGCGCTCATTACCTCGAACATTGCGTTAAGGTAGGAGCTCTGGGCATCCAGGTAATTGCTGTTGGATTGTGTGACATCCAGGCTGGAGGCCATTCCCTGTTCGTATTTACGCTGGTAGTTTTCCAGGACGCTGCGGGCGACTTCCACATTTTCTTCCTGTGTTTGGTAATTCTCAAGGCTGCTTTGCAGGTTATATTTCAGCTGCCGGTTTTGCAGTTCCAACTGGTCGCCAAGGATCTCGGTATTCCTGTCAGCAATCTCGTATTCGATCCGTGCCTGGTCCACTTTCGCATCTCTCAGCCCGCTTGAAAATATGGGCACGCTCAGGGAAAATCCGAGCAAATGGGTGGGTGTCATGTCAAACCCGGTGGTAAGTATCTTGAAGTTATAGTTATAGAATGCAGCCAGGCTCGGTCCGTAATTCCATTTTTCCATGTTCCAGAGTTTTTTGTTGATCTCTGCCTGTGATTCCAGTATCTGGTAGGTGATATTCTCTTCGGGATTGAACTCTTCCATCAACAGGCTGACTGCCTCCATTTCCGTAAAGAGATCATCCAGGTTATCGGTAAGACGAAGTGATGCACCCGCCGGAAGTCCCAGGGTAAACCTGAGCATATTGTAGTTCATCTCCAGGTTCCGCTCCATCATTCTTTTGGTGTTTTCAAGCTGGTTCACTGAAACCTTGAATTGATCTGCATCGATTTTCTCAGCCATTCCTGCATCCACCATATGCTGTGTCTGTCTGTAGATTTTTTCCAGGTTTTCCAGGTTTTGTTTGACAAACTCGAGTGAACGCTCAGAGATCAGTACCAGGTAATAGGCATTGATCACCGACTCCTTGGTGGTTACTTCGCTATTGTCAAGTGCCTGTGCTGCAATGATTTTCCCGAGTTTGGCTGTTTGTATGCCTACGATGTACTGTCCGCTGAACACCAGTTGGCTGACCTGCATTTTTGCAGTCAGCTGATCCGACATCAGGATTGTTGAAGGGGGCAGCATTCCCTGGACCCGGCGGTCTACTTCACTTCCTGCGAAGTAAATGTTCAGGTCCTGGGGGGTGACCCCGGAATATTGCGGCATGGACAACGTATTTGTAATGGCAGTATTGATCATATCGGGTGTGATGTTTACATCCTCCGGGCTGCCGAACTCAAATTCCAGTTCATAGTTAAAATAGGTCATGTAATCGACCAGCAATTCAGCCTGTGGCAATCCCTGGCTGATCGCTTCCCAGATGCTGCGTTCTGTTTTGACCAGTTCCTGCTGTGCATTTTTCAAATCCTTATTGTGTTGTAACGCATATGCTACTGCTTCCTGGAGGTTGAACTCCTGCCAGGTTATGGTGTCCTGCCCAACTGCAGCTGTAACGATGAAAACCGTTGATATGATTGCAATGAATTTCTTTTTCATATTGTACTCCTTTTATCTTTTCAATACTTAAATGCTCCCTGTTTGTCGATGAGCTTGATACCCTTACCAGTGGCCAGGCCTCTCAGGTAGGGAATGATGATGTTGTTGAATAGTTCCCCCCGGTGGTATCCTTCTGTTGTGAGGATACTATCCGGGCTGAACAGGTTAAATAATTCATGCAGGGTGAGGTTGACAATTTCCAGGTTGTGCTCCTTCCTGAAGATTCCCTGTTTTACCCCTTCCGAAAGAATCTTCCGCGTAACCGAATGGTCCCTGAGATCTCCCTTTTGCTGCAACTTTGCAAAGATTCCCGAATGGTATTTTTTGGCATCCTGGAAAAAGAGCGGATTCAGCTGTTTCATTGTATTGATCATTTCTTCCAGCAGGCTGAACATGGCTACGATTACGTTTTCGGACTGGTTGAGGATCTCGTTGGCCTGTTCAAGTTGTCGCGCCTTGAAAAAGGTGATTACTTCCAGGAGCAGGGTGTCCTTGTCCCTGAAGTTCTCGTAGATGGTCCGCTTGGAAATTCCCATATCATCCGCAAGGGTATCCATGGTGATACTCTTGATGCCATACCGGGCAAACAACATACCTGCCTGCGTGATGATCCGCTCTTTTATTTCCATTATTTCGTTGAAATTCGGCGCAATAATATGAAAACTATTTTGGTTTTTATAGTTTTCCACGTTAAATTTTGCTGAAAATCGGCGAACGGTAGAAATAGACAGGTAAACTGTAAAATTGAATATATATATTAATACAACTATTTAAATAAATATTAAAATATATATATATAAGTCAGCCTGGGAAGTCAGAGTGCCAGCAGGAAGTCCACACCTTTCCCCATAGCACGGAAGACGGGCTGCAGGGGATAGGAGAATCCAAATCTGAAATAGAAATGGTCTTTTCCTTCTTCGATCACATATGTGTGGACAATCCCGGCAGGATCCTCATAATTGACCGTGAGGCTGTACATTTCATCAAATGAGGTGGCATATCCCAGTTCCATTTCGAACAGCAATTCATGAACAAGCCGGAAGCGCACCCCGGAACCAGCCGAAAGAAACGACTCGTTCCCGGTTCCCGAAAGATGGGCGTACTCGACCAGAACATTTGATGGATTGCATGTCCCGATTGACGAAATCCCGCCCGCATCTTCGATGCTGTATATATACCCGAAGGTACCGTAGGCGGCGATCCGGTCCTTGTATACACGCACATCAACATTTGTCTTCAGGGTAAACCGGTCTGATGCGAAATGCCCGCCTTGTACAAGATTTCCTTCAGCAACCTGCACAGCGGGATCAAAGTGAAAGGCTGCGTACCCCAGTTCCAGGCTGAAGCATTTTCCTATTTGCTGCCGCAGGGAAACGTTGTAAGATCCTCCATCCTCCAGACCGCCATCACGAACAGAAAATGGCATACGCACTTCAGGAATGAATGTTGAATGAACACCGACCCCACCGCTGAGATAGGTATAACGCTGGGCTTCCAGTGATGTAGTGACAAGTAATCCGCAGGCTAAAAATGGGAACGGAAGGAAAAATGAGCGGAATAGCCGGTGTCTTTCAAGTTGAACGACCATGATAATGAGGGTGTTGGTGGTTAATCTATTAAACGAGGATTGCAAAGATATTATTGCCGGGGCATTGCTGTCTATTGTTCTTCTCCGTGTAGTGCATTTTTCCTACTTTTGCAGTCGGGAAAACCACAGTTATTATTTTTTCAACATTGCCGATCCCGTCAACCCGGTTTTTTCTTTACCAAAGTGCCGGGCAGAGCGGGATTACGAATATTGCTGAAATTATATGGATGGGCATCCCGGACACTGAAGTACAAACGAATGAACCAAGCGTAATAAAAAAATGAATATTCCTTCAAAATATGATCCGGCGCAGGTGGAAGAGAAATGGTATTCCTACTGGATGAAAAACCGTTTTTTCGAAAGCACACCCGACGATCGCGAACCCTACTGCATCGTAATCCCTCCTCCCAATGTTACCGGGGTACTGCACATGGGACACATGCTGAACAATACCCTGCAGGATGTGCTGATCCGCAGAGCACGCATGCAGGGAAAAAATGCCCTGTGGGTGCCTGGAACCGATCATGCATCCATCGCCACGGAGGCAAGGGTGGTGAATATGTTGAAGGAACAGGGGATTGAGAAGGCTGAC
>CAZOXI010000422.1:0-1805 GCA_964583445.1 uncultured Bacteroidaceae bacterium
ATCTATCTGCTGAGAATGAATGCAGGAGGTAAAATCTCTGCTTCAAAAATGATCGTTAAATAGTAGTAGTTTTAGTTAGTAGTAGAAGTTAGTTAGTAGAAACGCCCCGGTTTTTCCGGGGCGTTTTTTATTTTCTGAAGGATGATTACAATCTGCTAAAACCACTCTGATGTATACTTTATGTCTGATGCCGAAAAACTGTCCATGAAAACAGCTACACTGGATTATGTTTTGCGTGTTGTGGGGCCTGGTCATCGGATTGCCCATGAATCTATTACGCACCTGGGTGGAGTTTGGTTCCGGGAACGAGGGTGCGCTGACCGATTTTTCGGAGTATTTGCTTAATTTCCTGGCATTAACCCCCATGGCACTGGCATATTGTGCCATCGTTGCACTTATTGTTACCCGTCGCAAATCCTGGTTAAATTGGTTTGCCGCGTTAGGACGAACCGCCCTTTCCAATTACCTGTTTCAAACCATCATCAGTATTTTCTTTTTCTACGGGATAGGATTAGGATATGCCTTTTCCTATGGTTTCTCGTTTTCTGTACTTTTTGTACTGATCGTGTTCGCCCTGCAAATTCTCTTTAGTTCTCTCTGGTTACGGTATTTTCGTTTTGGACCCGTAGAATGGATCTGGCGGCAGCTTACTTATGGTAAAATAATCAGGTTGAAGAGAAGCAGATCCTGATTTAGTAAGGAGACTGGATGAATCAACTGGTGGGTTAATAAAAACGAATTCCAAATTAGAGCGCTCCGAATTTGCCACGCTTGTAATTGATGAAATTGAGAATCAATATCAAAAAATATTCAATTGAAAACAGTTTGAATAAATCTGCACTGCAATAATCTGAAAAAAAACATTACTACAAAAACCTCTAGTTTGAGAAAATCTTCATAAAATACGGCACCTGTAGGCCCAATTAACAATTCAAAAAAATATAGTTTACAAACAATTATGCCACAAATAAAGTGACTATTTGATGCATAATATGCAACGTTTAATTTTGAAATGCAACGAATATACAGTATTTTCGTTGTAAATTATGCAACGTATAAAGGTTTAAGCGCATGCAGAAATATATATATCAGAAAGATCACTGGCCAAACTTCACCTGGAAAGCAGAACACATTGTCAATCTGCTCAGTGAAGCAAGAAATCTTCAGGGCCGGTTAATTGGAAAAATGGAGTTATTGGGATTTAACCTGAGAAATGAGGCCCTGCTGAATAACTTAACAATAGATGTTTTAAAGTCATCTGAAATCGAAGGAGAAATGTTGAATCCGGACCAGGTTCGTTCATCCATTGCAAGAAGACTGGGGATGGAAATTGCAGGTTCAACAGATTCTGACAGGGATGTTGACGGCGTTGTTGATATGATGCTTGATGCTACACAAAACTGTTTTAATCCCTTAACCACAGAAAGGCTGTTTGATTGGCATGCGGCACTATTTCCAACAGGTAGAAATGGAATGTACAAAATTCGGGTTGCTGACTGGAGGAAAGACACAACAGGACCTATGCAGGTTGTATCAGGCGCTATTGGAAAAGAAAAAGTGCATTTTCAGGCACCAGACTCTGATTTGGTGGAAAATGAGATGCTTCTTTTCCTGGACTGGTTCAACAATTTTGATAAAATAGATCTGGTAATAAAAGCTGCTATAGCCCATCTCTGGTTTGTAACCATTCATCCTTTTGAGGATGGCAACGGAAGAATAACAAGGGCATTGTCGGATATGCTATTGGCCCGGGCAGATAAGAGTAATCAACGATTCTACAGCATGTCAGCCCAGATCAGAAAGGA
>CAZOXI010000422.1:1905-3829 GCA_964583445.1 uncultured Bacteroidaceae bacterium
AATGACCTGATCAATAAAAACATATTACGTAAAGAAGCTGCAGGTGGAAGAAGCACTAATTACGAATTAGTGAAATGAGAATACGCCACCTGTATGCCCAATTGACTTCTCAATTGTTTAAAAAAGTCCTGGGTAATCGACTTTATCGAAGCTTTGAAATTAAATATTTTTCAATATTATTAGCATTACTACCTATATGGCACAATATTTAATGTAAAATAATGTTATAAAGTTTGTCATTCATTAAAAATGTTCTATTTTGGGGAGTATGACTACTAATTATAACAAAAAATTAATGAATCTCCTGTCCACTCATGTTCCAGGGACAGTACTTCTTGCATCATGGCTTGAGAAGAATGGTATCTCCCGTGATCTGCAACAATATTATTTAAAAAGTGGCTGGCTTGAATCATATGGAATCGGGGCATTCAAACGGCCTAATGAAAATGTACGATGGACAGGAGCTTTGAACTCCTTACAAAGACAAACAGAAGTGACTGTTCATGTTGGTGGTTTAACATCCATATCACTTCAGGGATTATCCCATTATTTAAGAATTGAGAAGGAACCACTCTATCTGTTTTCACCACAATATGTTAAACTGCCAAAGTGGTTTCTCACACAGGAATGGAGCAATCAGATAGTACACGTGAAAACTAAATTTCTGCCTGCGGACTCTGCTTTGTTTGAATATTCCCTGGATGGCCTGAAACTTCAAATATCATCCCCGGAACGTGCAATACTTGAGTGTTTGTACCTGGTTCCTGATCGGTTCGATGTGGTGGAATGTTATCAAATACTTGAGGGTCTTGCAAATCTTCGTCCAAAAATCCTGCAGGAATTGCTTGAAAATTGCAACTCCATAAAAGTAAAACGTCTGTTCCTTTTTATGGCTTCTAAAGCTAGACATCAATGGCTGGATTTTGTTGACCAATCCAGAATAGATTTAGGTACCGGTGACAGGGTTATTGTAAAAGGGGGTGTGTATATATCGAAGTACAAGATATCGATACCAAAAGAATTATCTGCATAATGATCGATCAATCATATTTAAATCAGGCTGATCTGCTTATGCAAGTGATACCTCACATTGCAAAAGAGAAGACTCTTGCATTAAAGGGCGGAACAGCCATCAATCTCTTCCTGCGGGAAATGCCTCGGTTATCTGTGGATATTGACCTCACATATCTTCCATCCATCCCCTGAGATTACTTCAGGTAAATGACGCGGTACAGGAACGATTCAAAAAATTTGCCGCAATACAGGTAGTTTCAAATGCTGAACTTTATGGGGGAAAAATATGTGCGACACTTGACAGGCAACATCCCAGGGATCTGTTTGATGTGTTTTTATTATTTCAGGAATCAGGGTATAACGAAGATCTTAAGTATGGCTTCATTCAGGCACTTGTCAGCCATATGAGAACGATACACGAGATTTTACAACCTCATCTGCTGGATCAGCGGTTAGCGTTTGAAAAACAGTTCCAGGGCATGTCCGACATCCAATTTACATATGACGACTTTGAAGATACTCTCAAAAGACTCATCGAAACTGTAAATTCAAGTCTGACAGATCCGGATCGTACTTTTCTGTTGAGTTTTAAACGAGGGAATCCGGATTGGGATCTATTTCCATATGCAAAACTAAAAGATATGCCAGCCGTTCAGTGGAAACTTCTGAATCTGCAAAATCTGATAAAATCCAATCCAGGTAAACACAAAGAATTGCTTTCAAAGCTGGAGACTTTTTTTCAAAAGGAACCTGACCACTGTGAAATCACAAAATCATCAGAAAATACGCCAACTGTACGCCAAAACAGGGGTAACAAAAACCGAACCTCCTTGTTATCAGGTAGTTCGGTTTTTATGTTGAGGTCGGTAGCGGATTCGAACCGCTGTAACTGGTTTTGCAGACCAGCGCC
>CAZOXI010000423.1:0-3821 GCA_964583445.1 uncultured Bacteroidaceae bacterium
GCGGTTGTTATACACAGTCCCACCACTGTTATTTAACCGTATTCCACGACTCAGGTCGGGGTGGCCGGTAATATTGTTGTTATACACCTGCACATTATTGACAGATCTGACAATGATACCATCTGAATTTCCACCATTTGAACCGGTCAGCGAACCCAGTGTATTGTTCCTGATCACAACAGAATTGACATTATTTGAGTTTGGTGAGTTTGCTTCAATACCAAATGCGTAGGTATTGATGAGATTATCTTCAATTACAGCAGAGTCTCCTGTTACCCGAATACCAGTGAATGAAATGGTTCGGGCATCCGCACTTCCAACAATATTATTTCGAATGGTATTGCGTGTGCCCCGCATGGTAATACCCGTATTGACACTGCCCCCTTCGGAATTTAAAGCATTGTTTTCAATGATCATTCCATCCCCACTTAAACTGATTCCAGCCGAACCTCCTGACTCGAAGCTGTTGTTCCTGATCACCGTATTGTGATTTTCGGCAGCACTTCGAATTGCCTGCCCACCCGTACTTTTCGAATTCTCGAGAAGGAAGTCAGTTACGCCTCGGCGTAAATAGATATTGGGGTTATTGAGATGAATATCTTGTATGGTCATACCTGACCTCTTCACATCAAACCCCTGGGTAGAGATAAGGTCTACGTATGTATTGGAGGAATCTGCACCGGATAAGGTGATATTTGTATAGTCAACAATAAAAGTGCCTATTTCAGCATATTCACCCGGTTCCACACTGATCGTCCCACCTTCGCCTGCTGCCCTGACCGCGGATCGTATAAATCCGGTAGTAGCATCCTGGTTATCAATATTTATATCGTCAACAACAATGGAAGGAGCTTTGTCGAGCAGGTTCAGCCTTAATGTATACTCACCCGTGGCACGTTCAGGAATATTGGCAGCAAGATTTCCGTTCACCCTGATGATGTATTCCCCGGATGAGGGTATTTCAGCAGTAAACTGATGATATTTCCCATCCACCTGGCGGTCTGTTATACTGTACCAGTCATCCCGAATCAAGTCCCCCGTCGCAAAATGCTCGCCTGCCTTGTATACCGAGAATTTCTGGCGAAGCGCATTGTCACCTCTTATATAGGACAACCCAAGCACCTGGGCTGAATCCGCGGTAAATTTATAATAATCGATCTCCCCGTTCTGACTGATCTCCCCTGTAAATTCAGACCAGGGTATATCACTCTGTACCTCAACCGGATCATCATTTCCCACAATGTTGAAATCATAACGGCCGGTTCCACTTCCGGAAGGATTAAATTCAAGATAAACCAATGAATCAAGGTACATTCCACTTATTTCACTATATGAAACAGAGCCGGTGAAAACGTTGCTTCTTGTATTTGTCACATAATCTCCGTTTTTATCATATACACGAACATATAAGTATCCTCCCCTGACCATATTGGTATACACCATTGATGATGATGTGGGTTTATCAAGTTTAAAACTGTAGCGTTTAAAATTATAGGACGTTTTGATACTATCGTTATATGTACTGTCAAAATCTATTTCAGTTACTTCAGGCCGGAATAAGTAAAGACTGAACTTGCCCTCATAGGATACCCTGGTCTGCGTTCTTCCTGCCTGGACTTTAAAAATATATTCACCATCTTCAGGAAGCCGGTAGCGGTCATTGTAAGGATTTCCACTGGCATTTCCGTGGAAATTCACCAAATCATCGCCCCTGAGCTGTTCCCGGTCATAAAATATTTCTTCTCCAGGCCCATAGAGGCTGTAATAGCCAGACAATGAGTCTTTTGTATGAAGGGCATAATTGATCACATCGTCCTTTTTGCCCTCAAACCTGAAGAAATACGGCTTTCCGTAAACGCCAATGCTGTCAGATAATACAGAGATCTCTTCCTCTTCAGGATAACTGACCGGTTCACTTATTGCAGCCAGGCCGACATTATGCCGTTTTTCCGCATTTCTTGAAGATACAATTTCAAATGTATACATACCATCAGCTACAATTTTATGGTAACCGGGAGCATTTACATACCTGTCATTCCGCTCAAGAACAGTATTGCCGTTCGGATCTTTTACCCGCACCCTGTAATAAAATGATCCTTCTGAACGGACATAGGGATAGATGATCTGATCTTTCTGTGCTTCAAATAAAAACTTTTTTACCTGGCCGTTGAAAAAAGTAGTTACCTCAAAACTACTGTCCAGGGTGACAACAGGAATGATCTCAAGTGAAATCCGGTATGCCCCGGGCGTATTTTCTGTACCTCTGACTTCCACTGTGTACGTGTCATTTTCCTCTGCAATAAAAGAAAAATTAAACCCACTATTACCAAAACCACTTGTCTGAATATGGTTGCCTTCTCCATCGTACAATGATATGGCACCTGAAATACTGGAATTTGATGCACGACCCACTCCCAGATTATAGGCAGTTCCTTCAACAATATTGAACGTATAGGTGTCCACATCATCAACCGTCTCGAGCGCAGCATCAAACAATGTATCCGGCTCGATTAAATCACCATCGCCACCCGAATAGATCATCGCCAGCGGGATGATGATTACCTCCTCTTTGCCCGCCGGGCCATTGATTTTGACCTTCCCCTGGTACACGCCATTCCCTCCGGATGCAATCAGCCACATGTCCTGGTTAGGCGGCACGGGCAAAGGACTCCCTCCACCTAACGTACTTGGCCTGTTCCTGGGACCGTTCGGACCTGCCAATTCACCTTCAATATAACATGATCCTCCCGGGGGAATTTCAAGTGTTGGCAATCCACTCTCATCATTAATCTTACACTCCGGGATCGGATAATAAGGTTCTGGTGCAATGTCATGGTTCCACCATGAGAAATGGCTCACCTCGGCACGCAGGGCTAATCCCGTGGGTGAATTTTCACTTTCAACCACAACACCTGTCCCCTCTTCTACCCAACGGCCTGTTTTCTCATCCAGTGACCAAAGGGGGGATTCATCACCCGGTAGTACAGGAGAGCCATCGAGGTGCGTGGTAATAAATACAGGAATCTCTATGGTTGCAAATTTTCCTTCCTTCAATTGCAGTTTCTCCCCGTCCTGTTCAAAAATATACTCAGCAACACCATAGGTCATCAGCACAGGCGCTTCACCTTCCGGGGTAATTCCGGCAAACTCACCTGGGAAAGCTTTCAATTGATCCCGGTCACTTACATCAACAGGTGTCAGGTAGAGGTCAATATCCCCAGTAACGATATCTCCGTTTTGATCAACGAGACCTTCCAAAGGAATTGAAACCCTTACACCACGCGCACTGGCATATTCAAATCCAAATTCAGCGTCGGTGATAGTGGCAGGATTTTCTCTGGATGTTAGCGTAAAATAGTGATCCCCGAATTCACTTCCTTCTTTGAGATGCACATACTGAACCTGTGAGGTGTATCCTTCTTTCGTAACCCGGATGGCAACATCCGTATTCACGCCGGCTTTTAATTCAATCTCACCCTGCTCATCAGTTATAAATGCATCATTTATACCACTCACGGTGATCGTTGCTCCTTCAATTGGCTGCCCATCCGGATCTCTTACAAAAGCAGAAATAAGGGCTGTATCTGACGGCGGAGCAGCTGCAGAAATCTCGATGGTCTGCATCAGCGTATCTTTTGCACCATAGTTTCCTGTTGCAGTCAGATAAACATTATATGTTCCCGGTGCTGTAAAGATATGCGCCGTTTTTTCTCCGCCGTTATTCCCACCATCCCCGAAATTCCAAGTGTATTTCAAATCTTCCTCATCTGCTCCCATCGAGCCACTGCCGTCGAAAAAGATGGTTTCCCCGACTGTCCGGG
>CAZOXI010000424.1:0-3797 GCA_964583445.1 uncultured Bacteroidaceae bacterium
CTGCCTCCTGGTGGGTATCGAATCCACCATACTCCGCCGCCCAGCACTTGTGGTTACCTGTGAAATTGAATTCAGTGTTCTCCTGGGTGATAATATGAGTGAACTCCGGATCGCGGGGCAAAAAATGTATGCGAAATGCTACCCCGTCATCATATGCACGCACTTCCAATTGAATGTTGCGCCCAGGAAATTTTATTTCCTGCATGGAAACGATCATTTCATTGTAATGATTCCGGATATCCGAGTACCGCTTTAAAACCGGCTTCCAGGTCCGGTCAACAGTATTTTTCTCAACTGCAGTGATTTTCATCTTCTTGCCCAGTACAGGCGCATTGAGAAATTCAAATGCTATCCTGGAATGACCTATGGCGAGATCGTTGTCGCGTTTCACACGGTAATCTATGACTTCCCCTACTGTCAGGTCAAAAATAACCTGATGATCGGGAGAGCGCAGGATGGTTTCTTTCTCCCGGGTACAACCGGTGAATATTAATAAAAATGTCAAAAAGAAGATAATACAGCGCATGTCAGTCAGGTTTGGTAAGTAGCATAAAAATAGCAAGAAATACCAACTCCTCGGCAAGAACGTGAAGAAAGAATTTTATCGTGTTCGGCAATGGGTACTGCGATCACCTGCTTCAGGGAATGCGTTGTATGCATTTCTACCTTTGTCCTGGAAATTACCTAATCACCTCACTTTAGCTTTTCTTCAAAGACTTTCTTAAACTTTTCCAGTTTGGGTTGGATCACGATGCGGCAATATCCCTGGTTGGGATTGTTTTCATAATATTCCTGGTGATAATCCTCTGCGGGATAAAAGTTGCTGAATTCGGTCACTTCAGTTACAATAGGATTTTTCCAGATATTTTCCATATTCAGCGCAGTGATAATCTCCTCGGCTTTTTCCCGCTGCGCATTGGTATGGTAAAATATTGCAGACCGGTATTGCGTGCCTACATCTGCACCCTGCCTGTTCAGGGTGGTGGGATCATGCGTTTTGAAGAAGATCTCCAGTAATTCGATATATGAGATCACATCAGGATCGTACGAGATCTGGATGGCTTCAGCATGTCCTGTGGTTCCACGGGTCACTTCCCTGTAGGAGGGATTGATGACATCTCCGCCTGCATATCCGGAAATTACAGATTTTACTCCCTTTACCTGGTCGAAGATCGCCTCTGTGCACCAAAAGCACCCACCTGCAAAGGTAGCTGTTTCATTATTGTTATTCATTGTATGTTTATTTTCCTCGTTATTGTAATCTTCAGGGACTGTAACTCCTGAAATAAAGAATGTCAGTACGATGAAAAGACTTGTTGTTATCATCTTGATTCCGTTTTATTTTTAAACAATCCGGATTTGATTATTGTTTGGCAGGGATTCGTTAAAAATTGTTGTAACTTGGATCGTATGCATGAGGCCAGTTTCTATACCGCGATATCGGAGACGAAGGTGAAATGCACACTTTGCCCCCATGAATGTATTGTGCATGAAGGAAAGCAGGGAATCTGCAAGGTCAGAAGTTGCAGGGATGGCAAGCTGATCAGCGATACATACGGAAGACTGTCAGTAGTCGCAGTCGATCCCATCGAGAAAAAGCCCCTGTATCATTTCTACCCTGGCACAGACATCCTGTCTCTTGGCTCGATTGGTTGCAACATGCACTGCGATCATTGTCAGAACGAAGACATCTCCCAGTGCATCTGGATTACCCCGGATTCCCTTCGAAGATATACGATCGAAGGCATCAGCCAGCAGGCAGCATCTGCCGGCGTGGACCTTGTTGCTTTTACCTATAACGAACCTACGGTGAATTATGAATTTATGTTGGATACGGCAAAGGCCATGACTGCTGCAGGTAAAGAATGTGTGATGGTTTCCAACGGCTATATAATGCCAGGGCCGCTGGAGGGACTCCTGCCCTATTTGGAAGCTTTTAATATCGATCTCAAGGCTTTTACCGATGCGTTCTACAAGAAAGTTACCGGGGCCAGGCTCGATCCGGTGCTGCGCTCCCTGGAAATTATACATAATGCCGGCAAGCACCTTGAAATCACTTTTCTTGTGATTCCGGGTCTGAATGATGACCGGGAATTGTTCAGAAAAATGTCCGGATACCTGGCTGAACATTTTGGGAAAGACGTCGTATTGCATCTTTCCAGGTATTATCCACATTATAAAATGCGACTGGCACCTACTCCTGTGGAGACCCTTGGGGAGCTTGTTTCCATTGCCAGGGAACACCTCGACTATGTCTATCCGGGCAACGCAGGGTCCACACTGGATACCAGCACAACATGTCCTTTATGCGGAAATCTTTTAATCAGCCGAACACACTACCAGGTAAGCATACCTGGCATTGTGTCAGGAAGATGTGCGCAGTGCAACAAGAAAATCTACGGAAAATTCAGAAAATAATGATCAGAGAAGCATCAGTGGAAGGAAGGTTTTATCCACATGGTAAAGAAACGATCTTTCAGCAGATCAGGGAAATTGAACAGACATCCAGATACCCGGATTATGAGGGTGCATACCAACAGACCCTGGGCGCGGTTATTCCGCATGCAGGACATGTGTACAGCGGTTACCAGACCATCCCTTTTTTCAGATTACTGAAAAAGCGGGGGGAACTGCCGGAAACATTCGTCATTCTTCATCCGAACCATACCGGCTCAGGACCGGACATCGCACTTGATCCGCACGAAAGCTGGAGGAATTCAGCAGGAACTGTCGCACATGACCAGGCGCTTGGCACTTCGCTTTCCTATCCCCTGGATGCTGCTGCACACAGGAATGAACATTCTGCAGAGGTGATTATTCCGTTCATCCAATATTATTTTACTGGACATCCATTTCAAATTCTTCCCATTTGCATGAAACGGCAGACAAGTGAACAGGCAGAGGAGCTTGCCGGCAGATTGGTCAAAGCACAGCGGGAACATCATCGCAATATAATGGTCATCGCCTCCAGTGATTTTTCGCATTTTGTTGCGCCCGACAAAGGATTACAACAAGATCAGTTGGTGCTGGACCAAATGGCTGCGAAAGATACCGCCGCCCTGGAAGATACAGTGGTCACCAATAATATTTCTGTATGCGGTTACGGACCAATCATGACACTCATGTCCTACGCCGGAATCATCAACCAGGCATACCAGACTTCCATTCTTGCAAGAGGGCATTCGGGGGAAGTATACCCTTCCCGCGAAGTAGTGGATTATATCTCTGTACTGTTTTACAATGAATAACATATGGAGTTTCCAGAAAAGCAGAAACATACACTATTGAGCATTGCAGAATGGTCGATACAGGAATACCTGTTGACCGGCAGACGAAGTCCCCTTCCGGATAAGTTTGATGTGAGCGGAATACTTTCAGAAAAGATAGGTGCTTTTGTTTCCGTATATGTGGATCAGGAACTAAGAGGGTGCATCGGTACTTTTTCAGAATCCATACCTTTATATGAGAACATTCATCAGATGGCCATCCAGGCCGCTACGCAAGACCACAGGTTCAAGCCACTGACCAGCGATGATATCGCCGGTATGACAGTTGAACTCTCTGTCTTGTCAAAAAGACAACGGATTGATGGTCCGGAACATATTGAAATCGGGAAACACGGCATCTATCTGATCAATGGCTTTCGACGTGCCACACTGCTTCCGCAGGTGGCTGTAAAGAATAACTTTTCACCTGTAGATTTTCTTGAATGCTGTGCTGAGAATAAACTTGGCATGAATAAAGGCAGCTGGAAAGAATCCGAATTATATGTCTATGAAGCAGTTGTAAGTTCCTGA
>CAZOXI010000425.1:0-3796 GCA_964583445.1 uncultured Bacteroidaceae bacterium
ACTGGGATGAATTTTTTCATTTTTTTTGGTTTTTGGTTGTGGATTATAATTAATTATTTCATCAAACAATGTAAAAAAACGTTGCATGCAATGCAATTGGCTGTCTATGAATCCGCAGCATCCGGAACAATTTGCTGATGCATGTTTCAGGGCTTTGTATTGATAAACAAGCTGTAAGGAAAAAAGTTTGTCAGTAATCCGGCAAACGAAACTAACCGAAAGTTTTATCGTGTATGTTAATTAATCCTGTGTTAAGGAATCGTTAAGTTACATAAGCTATTTTTATTACTTTTACGCATTCATAAAAAACTGGTTAAAATTTGGTTTTAATGAAACGCAGGTATATCAGGAATTATTTAATGGTCTTGATCATTCCGGTCCTGTTGTCAATGTCTGGCTGTGAGCAGGAGGAGGGCTATGGTGGGTCATCCCGGATTACAGGGAAAGTGATCACAAAGTTCTACAATGACGATTACTCCATGGTCATACGTGAAGCGCCTGCAGTGGATGAGCAGGTTTTCCTGATGTTCGGGGACAATGAAAATGTAGGGGACAGGATGGAAACCAGTGCAACGGGATCATTTGAGTTTCCTTTCCTTCAACCGGGAACATATACTGTATATTTCAGCTCAATCGATACCACTTACAGTGGTGAGGTGGAAAACGTGAACACCACTGAAGTGGAGCTGGGTGCCGGTGAGGACCTGGATCTTGATACATTGTACAGGATAGAGATACTTGACTTCGATGATGGATCGGCAAAGATCTATGGGGTTGTCAGGCTCATCAATTATAGAAACTCCTCGGTATACCCTTACCTGGAAGTGAAAGATACCTCGTTTGCGCAGGAGCAGGAGGTATACCTGCGCTACGGAGCACACGAATTTTATGATGAGCGGATTCGCACGGATTATAATGGATACTTTGAGTTCCGAAATTTGATCCCGGGTGACTACGAGGTGTTCGTGTATTCAGAAGATCTCACTGGGGCTACCCAGGATAAAGTTGAGAAAAGAAATGTGACGATCACAGAAGATCTGCAGGAAATTGATCTCGGGGTGATCACAATTGAGCAATTGTAAATATTATTGTCATGAATTGGAATAAATCTGTATCAGCAGGTATTCTGTTACTTGTGCCTGCAATTTTGTTTGCGCAGAGTGAAGAGATCATCCGATCGAAAAACATTGTAAGCCAGACGGTTTACGAATACTTCATCGCAGAGGGATTCAAGGATCCGGTAGTTGAGCGGATCGAGCGTTACGACACCGACGGTAATATGATCGAGGAGAAGGAAATGAACAAGGAGGGCGATATCAGGGAATGGATGAAATACAAGTATGATGCCGCAGGCAACAAGGTGGAGGAAACCACGATCAACGTCCGGGGGGGACAGGAAGAGCGTATCGAATGGATCTATAAAGATGGGCTGGTGGTGGAAAAGAAATATTACGATCACAAAGACAGGCTGGTGAAGAGAAAGGAATATAAGTACGAAACCCGAAGCGAATAAATACCAGGTATGCGTGTTTCTTCAACCATCCGGGTGAAACCCGGAGTTATTTTAGTTTTCATGCTACTGCTGTCGGTAGTTTCCCCGAAAGCTGTTGGTCAGCAACAGGATTTTTTAACCTGGTGGGAGGCAGATATAAGTAAAGATATTACAAATGATCTCCAGGCCAGCCTGGATTTCAGCCAGCGTTTCAAGTCAAATTCATTGCGGTACGACAGGTCACTGCTTACGGCTTCTCTTGAATATGAATTGTTTAAAAATTTCGAGATCGATGCCGGCTACCGTTTTTATGTTCTGCAGGACAAGCGGATGCAGCTGACCACGAAATACCGCATTCATGGCGATGTTTCCTATGCTGTTGATCTGGCAGCTTTTGAGATCCAGTTCAGGGAGCGTGTTCAGTATGGATTCAATGATCTCGCTTCGATTGAAAGATTCACTGACAATAAGCTTACCAACAAGAACAAACTAACCCTGGAATATGATCTTTTCGGATCGCCGATGACTTTCTTTGGGTCCTACGAGCTATATACCGACATTACGAACATCTCGTCCATCGGGTTTTCTGATCATCGTTTTGAATTGGGTGTGGAGGTTGCCTTGTCCTTCACGAGCCAGGTTGAGATCAGTTATATGCTTGAAAGGGAATTGAATGAGTTTGATCCACTTATGGCACATATCGTGGTGATCGGGTTCTCTTATGACCTGTAAAATCATCCTCATATATTTCGCATAGACTGCTTTGTTTGGTCAATTTATTTTGTTTTTTTGTCAATCAATCACACTTATCCGTACATTTAATGTACTAAAACTTCTGAATCATGCAAAGGAGCATCAGTCGCCGGATCATCTGCCTGGTCCTTTTTAGTTCGCTTTCTGCGATTACATCCATCTCCCAGTCTTTACTTCAACCACTGCAGGGCGAAGCCGGTAAAACAAAGCAGGATACTATGAAGGCACAGGTACAGCCGATTCCACTTGGCGAGATCAATAGTGCTTCAACGGAAGCTTTTCAGAAGTTTGCCCGCGTCCGCAATACGCGGATGCAGCCGGAGGAGAAGGTCGAAATTGCCCGGGAAGTGGATAGTGTGCATGCCCGTGTACGTGATTTTCTCCAGGACACGGCTATTTATCAGCTGGAACTTCTCACGTTCAGGGAACAGGAGAATCTGAATACCAGTCTGCAACTGCTTGACCAGGAGATTGCCGATGTGCTTGCCACGATCCGGAACTATCTGTCAGAAACCCAGGCGGGCGCAGAGTTGATCAACAGCTCGAAAAAACGCTGGCAGCTCACAAATGAAGTGGTGACCAGGCAGAATTCTCCTGAAGCGATCCAGCGCCGTGTACAGAATATCCTCCGCAGAAGCGATTCCATCAACCTGTTGCTGCAATCCGATATCGACTTTTTGCTTACCCAGGCGGACCGCATTACTGATCAGCAGATCAGGCTGGAGCAGTTTGAAATGGACCTGGAGGAATTTAATAGTCTCTCGGGTAGCCAATTGCTCAGGCGGGATGCGGCACCTATCTGGGTACGCCTTGGCACCAGTGAACAGAACGCGTTTTCGCAACATCTCAAACAGGTCATCACGGATTTCAGGCAGGATACCCAACTGGTGATAACGAAATATATGGGTAACCTGATCAGTGTGTTTATTCTTTTTATTGTGCTGCTTATCATGGTATTCTGGATCCGTGGACACCTGACTGAAAAGAACCTGAAGGCCCGGGCAGCCAGGTTCAATCTTTACCTGCGTGAGATTTTCCTCATGCCTGTTGAAGTAGCGCTGATCCTGACGCTTTATTTTACGAGGCTGATGATACCCGATCTTCCAAATTCATACCGGGCCATCCTATCCATCATTGCCATCTATCCTATTATCAGAATCTCCATCGACATCCTTCCTTCAAAATTCAGGCGCTACCTGCTCGAATTTACTGCGGCATACCTGTTGATGCGGGTGTTGAATGTTATGTATGACCAGACAATTCTTTCCCGGTTGTTGCTGTTGCTCACACAAGCGCTGGCCGGATTCTTCCTGGTCCGGTTCCTTATAGAGAACAGGAAGCTGCTTCGGAAAAACCTTACCTTTGGCGGATCGTTAATCAGGTTTGCGGGCATTGCAGCAGGAGTGCTGCTTGGTTTATCGCTGATCGGTAACCTGGTAGGGATTTACGGACTTTCAGAATATATTACAAGCGGGATCATTCAGAGTTCCTTTTTGGTACTGACCACCTATGTGGGGTTCCACGTGTCAGCTGCACTGATTTACCTGCTGC
>CAZOXI010000426.1:0-3794 GCA_964583445.1 uncultured Bacteroidaceae bacterium
GTTGATTAAACAAGCTATCTTTTATCTTTTTTTGCACAAATCGCTCGATCTAGGTCAAAATTACCTCAGCATTGATATAATCAAATGAGTATCCTTCCGGAAGTTCAGGAATGGTCGCCCCGGTCATAATAGGGGCATCTTCGCCAATAAAATAGCATACATCTGCCACATAGTTACCTTGTTGAAGCATATGCTGGGCTCTTCGGAGATATACAACATATGTTCAGTTCAACCTTCACAATAACTTTAATTTCAATTTAAATATATTCAATTTAGACACTAATGTAATAGGAGACTACTGCCAGGAATGGCTGTACAGGTTGGTGTTCTGAATTCCTGTCATCGAAATCGGTTGGGCTAAAGTCTTAAAAAATTATCTTCAGTGTCACGTTAAACCGCAAGCATTGGATAATAGGAGATAAATAGATACTTTGCACTGTAAAAAATATAAATGATGAAACAATTACATATCATCTCCCTTGTTTTTGCATTTTGTAGCATTTCGGGAGTGGCTATCGCTCAAAGCCAGGCGGTCTCATTACGCTGTGAATATCATGAAAATCCTGTCGGGATTGATATTGAGCAACCCAGGTTCAGCTGGCAAATCAAATCTGGTGACAAAAATGTTTTGCAGACCGCTTATGAAATTCGTGTGGCAACATCGATTGCTGAACTTGAACACAGCAATACTCACTTATGGTCGACGGGAAAAGTCGAAAGCAGTGAATCTGTAAATATTGATTATGATGGACCTGAACTGAAATCAATGCAGCGTGCACATTGGCAAGTCCGAATCTGGGATAATAAAGGCAACGTTTCTGAATGGAGTGACCCAGCCTACTGGGAGATGGGAATTCTGGAGCAGGAATCGTGGAAAGCAAAATGGATTACCCTGCCGGATGAAAAAAAGGTCAACGGGTTACGTCCGGCACATTATTACAGGAATGACTTTTCGATAGCGAAGAAGGTTCATTCAGCCAGGGTCTATGTTACTTCGCTGGGATTATACAAGCTGTTTCTGAATGGTGAAAAAGTGAGCGATGATCTTTTTACTCCGGGATGGACCAGCTACAACAAGCGATTACAATATCAGACGTATGATGTAACTTCATTATTGAAAAAGAACAATGCTTTTGGAGCAATGGTCGGTGACGGCTGGTACCGGGGATACATCGGTTGGAAAGATCAGCACAACTACTATGGTGATCAACTGGCGCTCCTGCTTCAATTGCAGATTGAATATGCAGATGGTAGCAGTGAAGTAATAGTAAGTGATGAAAATTGGAAAGTAAATACCGGGGCTATCATAGGATCGGACATATACAATGGCGAATTATATGATGCCCGGTTGGAAATCAAAGGCTGGGCGGGTGAAGGTTTTAATGATAGGAACTGGGCCAATGCAGATGTTCTTGCTCATACAAAAAAGACCCTGGTATCACCCCAGGGTGACCCGGTAAGGGCCATTGAGGAGTTGACTCCTATAGAATTACTGACCACTCCTAAAGGTGAAATTGTGATGGATATGGGTCAGAATATGGTGGGATGGGTTCGAATAAAAATGCAGGGAAACAAAGGGGATACTGTCAGGCTGAAGTTTGCCGAAGTGCTTGACAAAAATGGTAATTTTTATACGGAGAATCTGCGCTCAGCTAAGGCAACAGATACCTATGTTTTTAAAGACAACAAAGCGGTGGTATATGAACCAAGCTTTACTTTTCATGGATTTCGGTATGTGAAATTTGAGGGATTCGATCAGTTCCCGGATCTTACTGATGTGAAAGGGATTGTCGTACATTCTGAAATGAAACCAACAGGTACTTTTAGTTGCTCAAATCCACTGATCAACCAGCTTCAGCATAATATACAATGGGGTCAAAAAGGTAATTTTTTGGATGTTCCTACCGACTGTCCCCAGCGTGATGAACGCATGGGATGGACAGGCGATGCGCAGGTCTTTAGCATGACCGCGGCCTATAACTTTGATGTCGCTGCTTTTTATACAAAGTGGATGAAAGATGTGCTTGCCGACCAGTTATCGAATGGAAAAGTACCCCACGTCATTCCCGATGTATTGAAGGGAAACGGGGGTGCTACCGGTTGGGCTGATGCGATTGCGATTGTTCCCTGGACAGTATACCGGATTTATGGAGATACCCGCATCTTGGAAGAAAGTTATCACGGAATTGCTTCCTGGGTTAATTATATGGAAGATCGGGCCGGATCAGATTACTTATGGACAGGTGATCCGCATTTCGGAGACTGGCTGGCATTTGCCTCGACAAGTTCAAGTTACCCGGGCGCAACCACGGAAAAAGATTTAATTGCAACAGCCTACTTCTATTACACTACCAATTTACTCAGTAAAATAGCAACAATACTTGGCAAAACTGCTGATGCCGCAACATATAAAAAACTGGCAGAAAATATTCAACCGGCATTCAATGATGAATTTGTAACACCGAACGGACGGTTGGTATCGCACACCCAGACAGCATATGCTATGGCACTGTCCTTTGGTTTATTACCAGATCACCTGGTTCATAAGGCAGCTGATTACCTGGCACAGGATGTTGAAAAATTCAGGCATTTAACCACGGGTTTTCTGGGAACTCCATTGCTTTGTGAAACCCTGTCAGATATTGGCCGGGATGATCTCGCTTTTATGTTATTGAACCGAACGAAATATCCGTCGTGGTTGTATCCGGTAACACAGGGAGCAACCACCATATGGGAGCGATGGGATGGTCAGAAATCAGATGGGACATTTCAGGATGTTGGAATGAATAGCTTTAATCATTATGCATATGGAGCCATTGGAGAGTGGCTCTATAGTCATGTGGCAGGAATAGCGCCGGACCCAAAAATGCCGGGTTATAAATCATTCTATTTAAGCCCTCATCCCGGGGGAGGCTTAACTAATGTGTCAGCCGAATATTTATCCATTCATGGTACAATAAAGTCCGATTGGAAAATAGGAGATGGAACCTTTATATACAACATTGAAATACCAGCCAATACAGAGGCGACGGTTGTATTGCCCTCAGCACTTTTAAGTGAAGTGAGATTGAATGGCGCAGCATTGGATGATACAACAAAGGGAAATGCAAAACAAGAGAACAATCGTGTGACCATTAAAATGGGATCCGGAAGCTACTCATTTCAGTACCCGGTTACCATTGATCCTTAAGCAGTAGTTGGCATTGTAATCACCCGGTAACGGGTGAAGTGGCGATTTTAATGTGCATGGTTCACCGCACCTGCTAAAAACAAAACCCCCGAATCCTTTGTGAAACGGGGGTTTTCTATTCTAAAGAGCGGTCTGGACGAGACGACTACAAGCTAATTTAATAAATTATCACTCTATAAGTTACATATATTTAGTAGTATAGCTGGTTGCGAATTGGTTGCGAATTATGGTAGCGAATCAGACTCGAATAATTTTTCATATATTTGTCATCTATTTTTGACGTAATATGGCAGTAATAAAAACGCATCTAATTCGGGTAAGCCGTGAGCGAGAAGAAGACCAGAAAAGGCAACTTAAGATTCTGGTAAAGGTCGGCTATATGGCTGATGACAAATTCAGGGAATTAAGGCGACACTCTGTCACAATCAGAGATGAGTTAAACAATATTTATCGTGTAACTGACAAGCAATATGAACGGCTTCAATCTTCACCACCGAATGAGCAACGACTAAAGTTATTTGAAATTGAAAAAAAGGTTAAAAAGATAGTGCTCGATTAGATCGGAAGAGCACACGTCTGAACTCCAGTCACGCCAATATCTCGT
>CAZOXI010000427.1:0-3789 GCA_964583445.1 uncultured Bacteroidaceae bacterium
ATTCAGTGAATGAGCTGTATTGGGGGAGCCGTCTTTGTTCACCGCATTATCCGCATTTCCGTGATCAGCGATGATCAACACATCATACCCGTTGGCTTTTGCAGTTTCCACCACATCACCCACACATTCGTCCACCGTTTCAATGGCTTTCTTGATGGCTTCATACACACCCGTATGTCCTACCATGTCGCCATTGGCAAAGTTCAGACAAACAAAATCATGCTTCCCGGTATTGAGGTCCTCCACGATCTTGTCGCGCACTCCATAGGCACTCATTTCAGGCTGGTGATCATAGGTTGAAACCTTCGGCGACGGCACCAGGATCCTGTCCTCATTATCAAATACCTCTTCCCGGCCCCCGGAGAAGAAAAAGGTAACATGCGCATATTTCTCCGTTTCAGCAATACGAAGCTGCGACAATCCGGCATGAGCCACCACCTCTCCCATCGTGTTGATCACATTGTCCTTCCCGAAAATAACATGCATGTTCTCGAACGTGGCATCATAGGGAGTCATGGTACAGTAATGCAGGGGAATGGTCTTCATGTCATACTCCGGCATATCTTTCTGGGTGAGTGCAATCGTAAGTTCCTTCGCGCGGTCGTTCCGGAAATTGAAAAACACCACCACATCGCCTTCACCGATGGTACCTACCGGTTGCTCATCCTCATCTACCACTACGATGGGCTCAATGAACTCATCGGTAACATCATTATCATAAGAATGCTGCACCGCCTCAAGGATATCACCTGTTTTGGTTCCTTTTCCATGCACCAGCAGGTCGTAGGCCTCCTTGATCCTTTCCCACCGTTTATCCCGGTCCATTGCATAATAGCGTCCAATGAATGAAGCCAGCTGCCCGTTGGAATTTTCTAAATGCCTGAGCAAGTTATCCAGGTACCCCTTCCCGCTCTGGGGATCGGTATCCCGGCCATCACCGAAGCCATGGATAAACACCCTGTCCAGGTCGTAATCCGCTGTCATATCGCACAATGCATACAGATGCTTGTCCAATGAATGCACACCCCCGTCGGATAACAAACCCAGGAAATGCACCTGCTTGTCATTGTCACGTGCATACTCAAACGCATTCACAAGTACCTCGTTTTTCTTGATCGAGCCGTCTTCTATAGCCTTATTGATCTTCACCAGGTCCTGGTATACAATCCTCCCGGCACCAATGTTCAGGTGACCCACCTCGGAATTGCCCATCTGGCCTTCGGGCAGACCCACATTTTCTCCAGAAGCATACAACCTGGAAGAGGGATATTCTTTTTCAAGGCGGCTGACATTTGGCGTTTCAACCTGGCTGATCACATCTGATTCCGAACCATTGCCAATTCCCCATCCATCGAGGATCATAAGAAGCGTTTTCTTTTTCATAGGTATATATCTTATTTATAGTATTAATTTACAATCAATTACAAACTTCGTTTTTTCTTAAGGTGACTCGTTGCCTCGCATCATAACAATACTAAAGATGGTGCTCGGCGAGCCCTCCTCATCGGTCATCTCGCTACCGATAGAATATACATGTCCTTTTGTCTTTGCACCGCTGAACTATCTTTCCTCAATGATGAGGGGGTTCACCTGGTTATTCTTTCTATAATTACTTGGTTTTTCCTCCAAGCTGTAATAGGAGAACATGCTGGGATACAAAATGTTTAGTCCTCATTTTTCGAGGGCACAAATTTAGAGGTTTTATGGAATAAACAGAAGCAATGCAGCTGGAATTGTAATATAAAGGCGGATTTTTATAACACTTCTACTTGCCCAGGGCCAGTAGCTCCACCTTCCTAAAATCGATGGGGTGCGACTCCGACTGCAACGAGATGTATCCCTCCTTAAGCGGTGTCCCTTCGGCCACCGGAAACCCTTCAGGCAGATGTGATCCCCCGATGACCGGCCTGGAAAAGGTCAACACTGTGTCCCCGTCTACCAGGTGGTGGACCAGACTATCGCCCAGGACGATAAATTCTGCGGTTACCCATGATTCATCCCTGATGGTTTTCGAAGTAGAATTGTTACAATGCCTGGTGACCAGCTGATCATCCATATGCACATGTGTGCCCGGGGTACAGAGGTTCATCGTGGGCCTATCCCCGGTAGTATCCCCTCCAAGGAATTGTCCCTCCAGCGAGACCGGGAACGACTGATCTTTCTTCACACTTGTGGCAGACTGCGCATGGTACATCACGCCGCTGTTCTTCCAGGCCCATCCGGCACCCCCATCGGCCTGTTGACCCACAAAACGGTATTCAACCCGCAATTTGTAGTGTGAGAATTTTTCCTTGTAATAGATATGACCAAACTGGTTGGTAAAGGTGTCATAGGCATCATACCTCACTTTCATCAGGCCGTCCTCAACACGAAAGGTATTTCCGAAATTCTCATTCAGGTCGTACCCGGCGATCTTGATATCCCAGCCATCGAGATTCTCCCCGTTGAATAGCTGGATCCATTGTTCATCGGTGGAATCCGCATTTTTCATGGTACAGGAGGTGATCAGGATAAGTGCAGCGAATAACATTATTTGTTTCATGGGCAGGGTTGTTTGCTTTATTTTATATCCTCCTCCTCGGGACGGACATCGCTGATGTTGTGTTTCCTTCTGTTCAGGTTACTGCGGGTCCTTCTGCGGTGACCGTCGGGATGCTTCCATTCAGCATTCTTCCGGAAAGAGGATGGTATAAAGGTAAATTTAATTCCGAATTTTCGTGCCAGGTATTCGAGTCCCATCAAAGAAATGGCCCCGCCAGGAAGAATTACAGCGGTTGTAAACACTGAGAACCGGCCCACATCCTTCAGTTGTTCGAGCGCCTCCTTCACTTCTTCCTCGGTGGGTGGTACCGTGCGTTCCTGCATGTTCAGTTTATGCTCCAGCAACCGGAAAAATGATTGCGCCATCTCCCTGGTCTCCGTCGCTTCATTCCCAACCTTCCGCACTCCGGACTGGATCGCAATCCAGGCTTTTTCAGCAAATTCCTTCCCCCGGGAATGTTCATCCGTAGCCGCCATTCTCAATTGCAAACTTTTCTGCCGTATTCTATTCAGTATATTTCTGATCATCTCACAATGTTAAACAATTCAACTCCAGTGACCGTTCACTGTTCAATTGTTCTCTTTTATTCTACCAGATGGCAATTTAACAAATCTTCACTACCTGCTCAAATTCGCAATCCCATTCCGCAGGGGCATTTTTTCTATGCCCCGGGATCCCCCCTCCGGCTTAACAGGGCCGCAACGCCACGGGTTGCAGGAAATTCGTTCAGTATCAAAATAATAATCACCGTAATAGGTACGCTGAGCAGCATCCCGGTAACTCCCCAGATTGTACCCCAGAGGGCCAGTGTAAGAAATACCACCAGTGGGCTCATATTCAGCGTGTTCCCCATAATCCTGGGTTCGATAAAGCTGCCAATGGCAAGCTGAATGGAACCCACAATGATCAGCACCAGCAATGGATGGGTCAACTCTCCAAACTGCAACAGTGCAAACACTGTCGGAAACAATGTGGCCACCAGCGATCCAATGTTCGGTATGTAATTCAGTATAAAAATAATGAATGCCCAGAAGAACGGTGCATCCACACCTACGAAGTATAGCACCCAGAAACTCAGAAACCCTGTACTGAGACTGGTAATGCTCTTAATGGCAATATAATTGCTGATTGAACTGTCAATCTTCTTCAGGATACCGGTGGTTCGTTCCAGTGATTCCTTTGAACTGTATATCGCCTTCAACTTGTCCCTGAAAATCGTCTCTTCCAGTAAAATAAATACCAGGTAT
>CAZOXI010000428.1:0-3786 GCA_964583445.1 uncultured Bacteroidaceae bacterium
TGAGCAAAGAATAAGGAAAATGATAAAACTCTATAACCTATGATAAGTCTTGAAGAAATAAAAACCTTTTTCACAGAAGGTCTTCAAAAGAATCCTGCTCATTCCGAATATATGCTGAAAGAGTATCTCCATTACAGTATGCTAGATAAGATTTATTCCGGGAAATACGCTTCAAAAATGAGTTTTATTGGGGGAACGAATCTCCGCATACTTCATAAGATACAACGTTTCAGCGAGGATCTTGACTTTGACTGTTTCAATTTGTCCAGGGAAGAGTTCATGAGTTTAACCAACGCGCTTATTCACAAACTCAGACAAGAAGGAATTACAGTTGAAGCCGACGATATGGAAAAGGATAAGATGTTGGTTGCATTCAGGAGAAACATCGTTTTTCCCGGATTACTATTTGATTTGGGACTTACTGGTCACCGGGAGAAAAAACTCCTGATCAAAATCGAATGCGAACCACATAATTATGAGTACGAACCCGAAAAACCCATCATACAAAAGTTCAATGTATTTACGCAGATATTTGCTCCTTCTCCGGCTATTCTTCTATCAATGAAAACCGGAGCTGTGCTTGAAAGAGGAAAGGGCCGGGATTTCTATGATTTTATCTTTCTGTCTGGCAAGACTGAACCGGACTTCGGCTATCTGGATGCTAAATTCGATATATCCAATCACGCTCAATTGTATGACAGAATCCTTGAGTCCTGCCAGGATATAAATTTCCAACTAAAGTCACGTGACTTCGAAAAACTGGTGTTCGATCCGGCAGAAACAAAGAAAGTACTTTTATTTAAAGAGTATATCCAACAAAAAAAGGAGGATAATATCAAACACTAAAATCTTCACCCATGCTAAAACGTTTAAAGATCGATAAGTATTTCACACCCTGCCCGGCCGATAATGGGGAAGAGATTTATGCGAACGGAATTTTCAAGTTCAATATTTCCAAGATGATTGCACATATCCAAAACAACCCGGATGTGTTTATCTCACAGCCTGTTGTTGTGAAAGAGATATACTCCACATCTTCTCATATCAATGAAAATCACTTGGAGTCTGTGGATGTTTCCAAACCGGTAATACTTGCAGAAATCGCTCCAGGCCAGTATAACCTGATTGATGGAAATCACAGGGCGGAGAAAGCTGTCCGGATTGGAATAAATGAGTTAAAAGCATACCGGCTAACCGTCTCCCAGCATATTCAATTCCTGACCCACAAGGAAAGTTATGAGAAGTACATTGATTACTGGAATGATAAACTCAAGTAGCAGGTTGGATGGGGCTGATCGTAAATTATACCTGGAAGATAGATATATAGATGATGATTTTGACCCGGATCATTTCGATAAAGATGAAATCAATCAACAATTGAAAGAGTGGAAAGCAGTATGGCTGAACAAATGGAAATAAAAAGAGTACCTTATTACAGGAAACCCGGTGATCTAACGGTTGAAGAATGGCAGTCTGCCCTCAGGAAACAATATGTCCTTGAGCAGAAATTCAAAGTCAAAAATATTGGATCTGAACCCCTGTATTCAGATTATGAGGTATATAATCCGGAAACCAACAAAACATACAAAGTATCCATCAGGGACAACATCAGCAGCTTCAATTACTGCTCCTGTCCGGATTTCAGAGTGAACACCCTCGGTACATGCAAACATGTGGAATTTGTCCTGCTCAGCAAACTCCGGTTTAAGAAGTACCAAAAACTCATTACTCAATCGCAAAAGAACACATATTCATCCCTGAGTATATACTATGGCAGGGACCGTTTGATCCGCCTTAAGAAAGCCAGCCACATCGACCAGTATACCCGAGAGAAAGAATTCTTTGATGATGAGGGTTTTCTGCAACCCGGAAAGATCACCGAACTGGATTCCTTTATCAAAGATGCCACCGGGGAGGACCCGGCATTTCGTATTTACCCGGATGTTTTTGAATTTATCAATGGACACAAGGAGGCAAAATCCAGAAGTGAAAAGCTAAAGGAAATATTCCCGGATGGAACCGGAAGCAAAATATTTGATGATCTTGTCCGAACGAAGCTCTACCCCTACCAGAAAGAAGGGGTAATAGGAATGCTCAGAGCCGGCAGGGTGTTGCTCGCAGATGACATGGGACTCGGTAAGACTGTTCAGGCCATCGCTGCTGTGGAAGTCTTTGCAAGGTTTTTTGGGGTGTCCCGGGTTCTGATCGTTTGCCCCACTTCATTGAAATACCAGTGGAAAAGTGAGATCATGAAATTCACCGGAAGGGAAGCCTGCATTGTGGAAGGCCTGGTTCACAAAAGAAAGGAACTTTACAGGCAGGACGGTTTCTATAAGATCATCAGCTTTGGGGTGGTACGCAATGATCTGCACCTGATCGAAGAATTGAAACCCGGGCTAATGATCGTTGATGAGGCCCAACGGATCAAGAACTGGAAGACACAAACCGCACAGGTAGTGAAAAAGATTCGTACGGAATATGCCATCGTTACTACAGGGACTCCTCTTGAAAACCGCATTGATGAACTGCATTCAATTGTGGAATTTCTCGATATGTATAAGCTGGGGCCTCTATTTCGCTTTTTGCATAATCACCAGGTCCTGGATGAATCCGGTAAAATGACCGGTTACAGGAATCTTCGGACAATCAAAAAGACCCTTGAAGACATCCTGATCAGAAGAACAAAGAAAGAGATCAAAAATCAGTTTCCCGGCAGAATTGATAAGAATTTTTTCGTTGAAATGACAAGGGAGCAGTCAGCTGAACACGAAGACTATTATAATACAGTGGCTCAGCTTTCCAGCAAATGGATTCGATTAGGATTCCTTGAAGAGGATGAACGGCAACTTCTGATGACATGTCTGAATTGTATGCGTATGGTGGCCGATTCAACCTACATCCTTGATCCTAAAACCAATTACGGGAACAAAGTTCCCGAAGTCATGAATCTTGTCAGGGATCTTATGGAATATAAAGGGACTAAGCTGGTCATATTCAGCCAGTGGAAAAGGATGTTTGAACTTCTCATCCGTGAATTAAGAAAAACGGATTTGCAGTTTGTCTACCTGAATGGGGATGTGCCCGCTATTCAGCGAAAAAAGATCATAGAGCAATTTCGTGAGGATAAGAACCTCCGCGTATTCCTTTCCACTGATGCCGGAGGAGTCGGGGTGAACCTGCAACAGGCAAACATCCTGATAAACCTCGATCTACCCTGGAACCCGGCTGTGCTTGAACAACGAATCGGAAGGATATACCGGTTGGGACAAAAAAAGAAGGTTCAGGTATTCAATTTCATTTCAGCATATTCCATTGAACACCGCATTCTGCATTTGCTTGAATTCAAGAAAACTGTATTCGCCGGAGTATTGGAGGAGCAAGGAGAGGACCAGGTTATGATTGAGGGATTCATGAAATCGGTTCAGAACCTGCTCAATGTGGACCTCCGGCATGCAGGTGATAGCTTGCCAAAATACACCCGGGAAAGGGAAGAAGTTCTACAGATAGCTGAAAAAAACACCGTTCTAGAGAGGAATTTGTCAGAAAAGCCTGTGCCCAATGAAAGAGACATAAACCCCCAGAAAAAAGAAACTGCTAGAAATACATTGCCGGCCTCCAAAACGGGTTTTCAAGGCAGAATCAGGAAATGGTTCAAATCTGTGCTGTCATTGTTTAAGCATTCTTGAAATTCTGTTATTCAGGTCTTTGAAAGGCTTATGCTGCCGATAATATATATGTGTATAACTCACAGGAAGTTTATTCAACTGTTTATCCCAACAAAAAACC
>CAZOXI010000429.1:0-3761 GCA_964583445.1 uncultured Bacteroidaceae bacterium
TGAAAGATGTTGATTCCACCGTCTTCTGTTCCAAGCCATATATTATTTTCCTTATCAATCCAAATTGCATAGACGATACTACTGTTCAGGTAATTATTATTTCCGGGAAGTGCGGAATAATTTTGAAATACCTGTTTGCTCTTTGCCAATAAATTGAGCCCGCCGCGGGTACCGATCCATGTTTCTCCATTTGCATCCGTTAGGATCGTCCATACCGAATTGTTCGATAAGCTATTGGGCTCCAGGAAACTGTTATTATAGTATCCCGTAAATCCTGCTGCCTTTGAGTATCTGAACAACCCGCCGCGGGTACCGATCCAGTATTCACCGAATGCACCTTTTGAGATCGCCCGTACCGTTTCACTTCGTTCGATATCTGTATTTAGTTCATTCTTCAGAATTTTCCGCTGTGACGGGTCGATGATAAAAAAACCAGCGGCATAGGTCCCTGCCCAAATAAGCCCCTCTTCATCCAGGTAAATTTCCCAGATTTCCTGGTTCTGAAATTCTTTGAAAGGAAGCGGAAAGCGCTCAAGTCTTCCTTCCTCCGGGATGTATGTGAATAGCCCGTTATTGGTTCCGATCCACAATCTACCATTTCTGTCGAAACTGATGTTCCTGACATAATTGCCTTTGAGAGAAATTCCATCATCACTCATTTCAGGTTGCAGGGTTTCAATATAGCCAGTTGTATCGTAGATGAGTACATTGTTATCCGTGGCCAACCAGCACCTGCCGTCCTCACCGGCAATAATATCATTCACTGAAATATCCTTATTCTTAAACTTTTCCGTGTGTTCAAAGGGATGTGAGAATGTCTCTTTTTCGCGATTGAAGACATTTAATCCCCCGTTCTCGGTTCCAATCAGCAGGTTGCCCGATCTGTCTTCTTTGATCACACGAATCAGGTTTCCACGGAGGCTCAGTGAATCGCCGGTCTCGGGAAGAAAATTAAGGAATGAATAGCCGTCGAAACGACTCAGGCCCTGGCTTGTGCCTACCCACATCCATCCTTTGCTGTCCTGGTAAATGCACTGGATCTGGTTGTTGGGCAGGCCCTCCTCCTGGGTAAAAATATCGAACCGGAGTTTGGTTTGTGCATGTGTGGAAATTGAGCAGATCACCCCAAACATGATAAGAAGCATTGCACTCCTGACTATCCCCATCTTCAACATATATCTTTCAACAGCTGGCATCCGTTCAATACTTAATAAAAAAAATACTATTTCCCCGGATAAAAGTAGTATGTCTGAGATTATTATCCTACTGTTTTAATATCATTCATAACAGTAAGGAATGTATTTTCCGGCAAATCTCATTTTAGCAACGCGTCAATTTTTTGTTGGATTTCCTTGTATAATGCCATTGCCTCATCCAGCGGGAGGCCGGTTTTCATGCGCGGTCGCGTGTGACCTGTTGAAGTAAGCCATGCATTTTTCATAATCTTCTGGCGTTGTTCAATCAACGCCAATAGTTCTGTTCCTTCCCGAAAAGGAGCCAAAGCTTCTTCAATGCTCCTGGTTCCCCTTACCTCTTCATATCCCAGGAAAAGCAATACCTCCCTTGCCATAAGCCAATGTCCCTGTTCCGCCGGGTGTACAGCATCTTTGGCCAGGTAGAAGTCCGGGGTTTTCAAACGCTGATCTTCCAGGAACTTTTTCATTGGCCAGTGCAGATCAACTACTTCCCAGTGGTCGGTGTATCGTTTACTGATCAACCAATCCGAGAAAAGGTCCAGGACATTGCTATAGGCTTCATCCCGGACCGGATCGTACACCGGGGGAGTCAGGAACACAATATTTGATCCCGATGCCCTTACTTTATTATTCAACCACTCGATCCCATCGCGATATTTTTGAAAAATGGTATCCTCAAATGGCATATAGATACCGTCATTCATTCCGTAGCATGCAAAAACAAGATCAGGATCCGTTGCTGCAAGTACCCGCTGCAGACGCTCACGCAGGTCGGGCCTGGGAAAGGCTCCACCAGCATGACCCTCTTCTGACAGTCCGGAAACGGTTTCACTCGGCAGTCCTGCATTTACAAACTCAATCTGCCGCTCCGGATGTTTTAACGTGAGATATGTTTCAAGGTAGGTAACGTATAACCCGCGGTAGGTGATGCTGTTGCCCAAAAAGAGAATCTGGGTACCATCTTCGGACAATTCCACTACATCCTGTCCTCTCAGCACGGATGAAAAGGTAACCAGGAGAAGTACAAGAAGAATTTTTCTATTAGTCATTTTAATTAAACTCATGTGTTGATCCGTCATTTCGTTAAATCTTCAGAATATTACATCAATTCTCCCTCTCCCCAGAATATAAAATTGACATCTGTTCGCTAATATAGACAAAATGTCTACACATATTTAAAGTTTTCCTCCTAGGATAAAAATATTCAACAACAGGTGCCCGCCCCGGTCATAGGAAACTATTCTTTTATTTTGTAATCTCTTCGATACTATCATCATCTTATCAAAACTTGCCACAGGATCATTTTTCGCATGCAGTATTAAGATTGGTTTGATCATTTTTTTCTATTGGATATTCATCGTAATTTACACGCATATCAGCATTAACTATTTTACTATCATTGATTTCTCAAAAGGAAAAAATATAACATTAGGATGTGAAGCAAACTTGCAAAAGACGATTCACCAGGCACACCCTAAGTTTACATACTGGTATTTTTTAGAATACAACAGCCAAATCATAAACAATGAACTTCTTACGCGACTACCACACAACATACCGAAAATAATAGTACCATCATTATGGCAGAACTCATCATACAAACCGAAAAAATCAGGAACAACATCAAGTATTTAAGTGATTATTTCGATAATCACGGCATTCACTGGAGCTTGGTTACAAAAGTGTTTTCAGGAGACAAAGAATTCCTGAAAAACATACTTACAGAGGATGTCATCCAGAAGATCAATTCAGTGGGAGACTCGCGATTGACCAGCTTAAAAAATCTGAAAGCGGTTAATCCGAATATGCGTACCATTTACATCAAACCTCCTGCTAAGGTTTATGCAGACGAAGTGGTGCAATATGCTGATATTTCCCTGAATAGCTCCTTTGAGACGATTCAAGCCCTCAATGAAGCAGCTAAGAAGGTAAAAAAAACGCATCAGATTATCATCATGATAGAACTGGGAGAGCTGCGTGAAGGTGTGAACCAGGAAGACATTGAGGACTTTTACAGAAAAGTATTCGTTTTATCACATATTGAAGTGATTGGTATTGGATCTAACCTGGGTTGTATGTACGGAGTAGCACCCACCCATGACAACCTTCTTCAACTATCATCATACAAAAAGTTAATTTCCACAAAATTCAATAAAGACCTGAAGTTTATTTCCGGAGGAACATCCATCACGTTACCCTTGATAGAAGAGGACTTTGTTCCCAAAGACGTGAATCATTTTCGGATAGGAGAAGCAGCATTTTTTGGAGTTAGCCCCCTGGATAATAAAAAGTTCAAAGGTCTTTCGACAGATACTTTTCAATTCCTTGCCAACATCATCGAACTTGAAGAAAAGAAAATTGTCCCCGAGGGAATCATTAGCGATGCAAATATTGGGCATACCGCTAACTACAACAAGCAACACGTTAATAAAAAATCTGTAAAAGCTATCCTGGATTTTGGCTTAATAGATGTGGACAAAGCAGATATCGATCCCCTGGACAGTGAGTTGGCTTTTGTTGGCGTTACGTCTGACATGCTGGTGGTGGATATCGGCAACAACAAAA
>CAZOXI010000430.1:0-3752 GCA_964583445.1 uncultured Bacteroidaceae bacterium
GGATCATCCGCAACGATCCCGATATCCATTCCTGGGAATCTGCACAGTCGTTTCGCAGGATTCCTGGTTTCGACGGGTTGCATTACCGGCAACAGGAGCATACTTACAAACTGAATGTGGCGCCGGTGGATGCATGGATCTACCACTATGGATGGGTGCGCCCGCCGGTAGTGATGCAGAACAAGATTAAGGCTTTTACTGCCAATCACGAGGGCAGGGCTTCGGTGGACAGGAAGATCAGGGAAAAGAAATACCCCACGTATTTTGACTACGGGAATTTGTCGCGGCTGACAACTTTTGAGGGAACACATCCAAAAGTGTTACAGCCCTGGATCGATCGTTTCGACTGGGAGGATCAGCTGCGGTTCGAAGGTGCTGCTACCAGCCAGATCCCGATAAAGATGAAGCATGACCGGCTGAAATATAGGGTGGTTTCATGGATCGAGAAAAAGATGCTGGGAGGCAGGCGGCTTGGAGAGTTCCGGAATTACAACCTGCTCAGTAGAAAATAGTCATCGGATCAGGGAACAGACAACCCTTTTCAGGACCCGTTCTTCTGAATAGCCCCATCTTGTTCACGCCCTATTCTTATCCAGGACCCATTCGTGGTCAGAAACTGTCCGTATTCAGGAACGCTAAAATGTTGTCAGCGCCTGCCAGGGTGTCTCAAGAGTCGTGTTCTCAGAATTTTTTGGTTTTATTGTCTGCATAGGCTTCGCGAAAAGCCTGTTCATCATTATAGGGAATGAATTCTGAATGATGTTCAGGGGCGTTGAAATTTTCGTCCTGTGCATGCTGAATGCCGCACCAGTAGCGCTCTGTTTCAGCAAAAATTATCGTCCAGTATTTCACCACTCCATTGGCATAACCACAATATAGGCAGTTCAGTTTCTGCATGGGGTTGAGGTATGAAAGTTTGTGGCGGTCGATCTTGATATAGGATTTTCGCTTTACATATTTGATGCTGTAAAAGGGGAAGCAGAACCTGTGGTACATTTCCACCCAGAGATCAAGGATCATGATCGGGATCACTGCGAGGAAGATCAATGGATAGGTGGGAAGATGCCTGATGAACCGGTGCGGTTGGGCGTAATATTTCATTTTTCTGCATTTAAGAGGGTTTCGGTAATACTTATTTAGTGGGCCAGGTGTATCTCAGTTTAGCGTTTAAAAGGTAAATATAACGATCTGGATCTGCAAATGGTAATGATGCGCAAAACATTCAAAGTTGTTTTCACTATTAACAAAAGCTAAATACCCTTAATAATTGTTAAAGAGCATCTTTGCATTGAAATTGAAGTTGTAATTTGTTCTTTGTATCTCAACACTACATGCAATGAAAATACATATCTGTTTATTTCTGTTTGCGACTTTTTTCCCATTTCAGCTTAACGCCAGGCAGCCTGACGGGAATTCAGCCTTGCTGGTGATCGATATGCAGGATGAATTCACGAGGCATACGCTCGATAATGAAAGCGCGACATCCCTGGTCAACAACATCAATGAAGCTATTGCGCTCCTGCGCCCAATGAAAGTGATCTTTATCAAGGCCGATATCCGTGTGTTGACCGTTTCCCTGAAGGGCATCAAAAAAGAATCATCCGAACACACTGACCTTGACGGACGACTGGATCGCAGGGAGGAAGATCTTGTACTGACAAAGCATGAGTCAAGTGCCCTGACGCTTGAGGAACTCAATTTTTTCCTGGAAGATCATCAGATCGGGCATCTGTATCTTGCAGGAGTGTTCCTGGGCCAGTGTTTGACGAATACAGCTTTGCATGCCCTGGAAGAGGGATATAACGTTACTGTGATCAGGGAAGCTGTCACCGCCAGGAAACAGAAAAAGTCAGATAAATATTTAAAAAAGCTGGAAGTCAAGGGAATAGGTGTCGTGCAACTTTCAAACTTACAGTAGGCTTATCAAAATTACTGACCTGGCATTCGATACCTGTTGAGAGGCAATGGTGTGACGGAAATAGTTTTCAAGAATACAGGAAGAGGTCCGAAATGATCTGCAAACCATTTTTCAGAAGTTTGCTGTAACAAGATTAACACTTCTTCGTCTTATACATACCAACCCTGTAAACTACCATGAATAAGCACCTCGGATTCACAATACTTCTGTTCTTCATTGGAGTAAATCTGCCCGGACAGGCAGAATATCTTCCGAAAAAGCGGTACAAAGCATTCCGTGTTGAAACTGCCCCGGTAATCAATGGTGCGTTTGATGATCCTGCCTGGCAGCAAGGTGAATGGGCGGGAGGATTTGTTCAGCATGAACCCTATGCCGACCGGTCACCCTCCCAAGCAACAGCATTCAAAGTAGCATTCGACGACCTGAACCTCTATATTGCGATACGTGCCCTGGACACTTCGCCTGACAGTATCACCAGCAGGATGAGCAGGCGGGACAATGGGGAAGGAGATATGGTTTTCGTGATTTTCGACAGTTATCATGATTTGCGGACGGGATTTGTATTTGGCGTGAGTGCGGCAGGGGTGCGGTTCGACCAGATCTTTTCCAACAATGCGCACAATGAAGATCCCACCTGGGATCCGATCTGGCAGGCCAGGACAAAGATTTATGATTGGGGCTGGGCTGCCGAAATGAAAATCCCATTTACACAATTGCGATTCAAAAAAAATACAGATGAGGTCTGGGGATTTGAGGTGGCACGACAGATCTTTCGTCATGAAGAGATGAGTCTCTGGCACCCTATACCCAGGAATGCCCCGGGACTTATTCATGCAATGGGGGAATTGGAGGGCCTGGAGGAGATCGAACCCAGGAAGCAACTGGACCTGACACCTTATGGTGTAACCTCAATCAATACTTACGAGCCGGAGGCGGGGAATCCATTTGCTGAAGGCAGCGATCCAAAACTAAATATTGGTCTTGATGGTAAAGTGGGTATTACGAACAACCTCACACTTGATTTTGCCATCAACCCCGATTTCGGGCAAGTCGAGGCCGATCCTTCGGAGGTGAACCTCACGGCATATGAGACTTATTTCAGGGAAAAGCGTCCCTTCTTTATCGAGGGAAACAGTATCACAAGCTTCAATGTAGGGCTGGGGGATGGCGATGTGGGGAATGACAACCTGTTTTACAGCCGGCGCATCGGCCGCCGACCCCACGGAGATCCTGAACTGGAGGACGGGGAATATGCAAAAATGCCGTTGTTTGCCCCGATTTTAGGTGCAGCCAAGATTACCGGGAAGACCCAAAATGGCATCTCAGTGGGTGTGCTGGAGGCGTTAACTGCAGACACGAAAGTGATGATCGATAGGGACGGGGAACGAAGACAGGAAACGGTAGAGCCACTTACCAATTATTCCCTGGCGAGGCTGCAGAAGGATTTCAACAAAGGGAATACGATCATTGGCGGAGCAGTAACCAATGTGATGAGGCAAGTTGCTGGTACCGGCCTGGATTACCTGCACCAGGATGCGACAACTGGTGGAGTAGATTTCGCACAGTATTTCAGGGACAGGAACTATTCCCTGAATGCATCCCTGTATTTTAGTAATGTAGGCGGATCCACAGAGGCGATTTCGGAAACGCAGCAAAGTTCTGCCAGGTACTACCAGCGACCAGATGCGGATCACCTGGTGTTTGATTCCACCCTGACACGACTGAGCGGGTTGGGAGGGAAACTGGAATTTGGAAAGATCGGAGGCAAATGGAATTTTTTGTTCATGAATGTGTTCAAGAGTCCGGGCAGAAGGCAGACCTGCCACATGTCCCA
>CAZOXI010000431.1:0-3738 GCA_964583445.1 uncultured Bacteroidaceae bacterium
GCTAAATCGAATCCCTTTTGAATTTCCTATTCTTATTATTGAAACTTCCATAATTTCTTATTTTATGTAATTACAAAGTTACTACATATTTTGTTTATACCAAAAGTTGCAGAAAGTAAGAATTTGTCAGATGACAATTAAGGCTAACATTCAATAAAAACAAAATATCGCCTGAATACAAAAAGAAGCATCTCATCAGGGAACCGGTTCATGAACCAGCTATTCATCCAGGAATGCGTGTTTCCATCGCTTGTAGGGTTTGTCAAAGCTGACCTCTCCCGGATTAAAATGGTCCGGATCGTAGTCTTCACCTGCCCAGATCTTCATCTCTTCATGCTCCGGGTCAGAAGGATCCTTCAATATTTCAAGCATGCGGTAATACCCACCCACTCCCCCGCAGTCCTCCGGCGGACAGGCACGTGCTCCGTCAATGCAGACAGGGTATTTCAGTGATTTCTCCCTGTACATGTACCCCTCCAGTTTGACGCTGTGATGCCAGTCATCGCCATAGTCGTACAGGTACTTTGCTTCGATCCCCAGGCTATTAAAATAAGCACCCATCCAAATCTCCCAGCCAGGATACACTTCCGGCATGTCATCTGTCATCTGGTGAAAATCAGGGATGCCAATTTGTACCTCTTTACTTTTGCTCTTCCCTTTGATCTCAAAGTGATGCAAGTGGTAATCCTGCCAGCCCATGGCATCATTCACAGCCACATGCAGGTCCCAGAAGTTGTAGTCAGACGGTACTTGGATCCTGCGCCAAATGGTCGGGTCGATCCCCAGCAATTCAATCCTGAACTGGTATACCCGGTTTTTCAATTCAGAATGTAGCTGTAATTTCTCATATTTCATGAGATAGCCTTTCTCTGTAAAATTTTTGTCGTATTTGCCTGGCATAGTGAATAGGTTGTTGATTCAGTATCAAAAATACCAAATCATCCGGAGGAGTGAAAGAAAATGCAGCTGAATGATATACATCTATATCAGGAACTGGAATTTAACTAGCTGCCGGCTTTTTGAGGAAAAACCGAATTTGAAAACAAATAAATATATCTCTAAACACATTAACCATACAATGATACATTTGAACCTGAAATTCTATTATTTTACCATAGGTTTGGTTATATAGACCAAACCTTACTAAACTTTATAGAAATGAATGCTGTTGATGATCCGTATACTCCCGGAGCAGGCGTACATCCAGTTTTTCTTGCAGGAATAGATGGAATTCTTAATTCTGCCAGCTTCATTTCTCCGATAAGATTTAAGAAAAATATTCCTGCATCTCTGACACTTCCTGTCCATCGTTCAATGGCTTGATTGCCGGATCACTGTGATATTTTTTCAACCCGCTCCTTTAAAGCCAGGTTCATTTGATGATAACCAAGTTCTGTTTTTTTGATCATGTTTCCCATCAATAAAACCATTGGTCCCCTGAATCTTTCAACTTGCCGGAACCGGGATTTACCATCCATGGCCTCTTCAATGATAAATGCGTGATCTCCGCGATAGATAATTTTTAGAAAACTACCACCCCAGAGAATCTTTTTGTGTGGAATTACCTCGTATACTTCCGGTTTAAATATCATTGGTTTCAACCCAGGAGGAACAACCTTGATCCGCATGCGCTCACCTTCCTTAAGATTTCCTTCAACCATCGGAATGAAGGCGTTCCATGCTTCCCACGATTTGAAGTCCACGAGCTCATCCCAGACCGCTTCAGGTTGTGCATCAATATCAATCCAGGCATCAATGACACGGTACATGATTGCAGATGTTTTCTTCTCTTTCATAGCAGTTGATTTAGGCGCCACACGACTTAACAATATAGCCCTTTTCTGTAAATTTTTTGTCGTATTTGCCTGGCATAATGGTTCATTTATCAATTCGGAAACCAAAACTACCCGATTCAATGAGAAAAGTGAACATTAACTGCATGCTGCTCATTAATACTATTGAGGGTTGAATTAAAATACCAGGTTTACAACAAGATATCTTTTATGAGCTTTGAAGAACACATATATGACAAGGCCGGAATTGTTTTTGAAAAACCGGTATCTCCGGAACATCAGGCTCCATTGCTATTTGTACATGGAATGTGTCACGGAGCCTGGTGTTGGCAGGAACATTATCTGCCCTATTTTGCAGAAAAAGGGTACGATGCCTACGCAATCGACCTGCCTGGACATGGAGCCAATCCAGGCAGTAAAAAACTGCGCAAATTAACACTCAAAAATTATGTTTCCAGCATTGAAAATGCCGTGGAGCAAATAGGAACTTCACCTGTGCTGATCGGTCATTCAATGGGAGGCAGGGTGGTACAGAAATACATGGAATCACATCGTGTGCCAGCGGGAGTGCTTTTTGCCTCGGTACCACCTAAAAAACTTGTTTCAATTATCATTCGCTTTGCGATGCGCCGGTTCCGCACATTTATGCGCATAAATCTGAACAGGAGCCTGTATCCACTTGTCGAAACTCCGGAACGAACCAGGGAACTGCTATTCTCTGAAAGGCTTCCGGATGAATTGATCAATAAATATCAGTCCATGATGCAGGACGAATCTTTCAGGGCTTTCCTGGATATGGTTATCCTGGACCCACCTCATCCGGATCGCATTACAGACCCTTTGCTTGTTTTGGGTGCCAGGAATGACGCCCTGGTTGCTGTTGAGGATTTTAATTATACAGTCCGCAGTTATAGAGCAGAAAGCCAGCTATTCCCGTTAACAGGTCACGATATGATGCTGGATATAGAATGGAGGAACGTCGCAGACCGGATTCTTGAATGGCTCCAAAAGAACAATCTTTAATGGATTAATACCATAAAATCAAAATCAATGGCTCCTCTATGTAACTATTTCCCTGTAGATTTGATTTTTGTCCAGGCCAGGAATGACTCTCCGTTTGAATTGCTAATAAAGAATCAAAAAGCCGATGACTGAAATCAACGAGATCATTGAAGCCCTGGAGAAATTCCGTGATGACCGCAGTTGGCAGAAGGTCCACAATACCAAGGACCTGGCACTGGCCCTGTCCATCGAAGCAGCGGAGCTGAATGAATTGTTCCTCTGGAAGACGGTCGAGGAGAGCGAAACTGCAGACCATGAAAAACTCAGGGAAGAGCTGGCCGGCGTTTTCGCCAAACCAGCCATGTTATTACAGAAAAGAGTGACATTGATGTTGTCATTTCTATTAAATGTGCCCAACGAACCTTATCCGGGAAGAGCGCATTTGGGATGATCAGTACAATTGCTGTTGTAGCATAAATCAAAAAAAGACTGATAAGAAGTTCCCGCTTCCTGTTCCTGAACATAAAAACGATGGGCAATATGAATATTGAAAATAACAACCCTCGTAAAAATTGAAATGGAACAATGTAAGAATCCTCTAGATTTCCCGCCATAACCCGTATAAATGAATCCTTGTCGGGAGTTCCCGAATAAAATTCCCTCACATCGGCAAATTGCCAGGCCACAAAATATCCAAACAGAAAGTAAATCAACACATAGATCAAAGCCAGTAAAGCAACCCTGGGCAATATGAAATTTAACTTTACTTCAATTTCCGGTTTCCCTTCAGAAGAAGATTTCTTTACAGCTGCCAGGGTAAGGGGAATGATGACAAGTAATGCTACCACATTTGTCAGCATAATGAACCACCCGTCTGATTTCGATAATGCTTCAAAAGCATCCTGGAAAAATATCGTTTCGATCTGTGTCATGAAACCATAAA
>CAZOXI010000432.1:0-3738 GCA_964583445.1 uncultured Bacteroidaceae bacterium
GAAGGGGGCTATGATTTCCAGGACCTGGCCCGGTTCAAGTTTTTTGATGGCTGAAAGTACTTCGTGTACCGGTTGCTCCCCTGCATTCAACATTTCCCGAATGTCGATGGTTTCTGTTATCGCTTCGGCTGAGAACCAGTCTGGACGTTCATAATTATAATTTTCCTCATTGTCCTGGGTAATAGCTAATCCTTCCTGTCCGGCTGCTTCCCTGAGCGTATTCACCAGTTCTTCCACCCTGATCCCGCCAATTGTTGCTGCCTGGCTGAGGGTAGTCACCCTGGCAATGGTTCTTCGCAGGATAGGATTTTTAAGTTTTTTAAATGGTGGAGCAGCCTCAATAAGTGGATCCTCCAGCTGCGGGTACGCCTCCAGCAGGTCGTATATTTTGGTTTTGGGTGTGATGATCAGCGTTTCCATGGTTACTCTTTCTCCTTTTCTCCGTATGACAATATCCTTTTTTCTCCTTCCAGTGACCTGGCATGGGTAAGATCCTGTGATACTTCCAGTGTTCCGAGGTATGTTCCCTGCTCATCGCGCAGGGCATAATATTCTATGAGAATGAATTTGCCTTGCATTTGAATCCAGAACGGCGCATGGGATTCCTTTCCCGATTTGAAATCTTCCAGGATCTTTTCTACAATATCAACACTTCCCGGAGGGTGGCACAGGCGCACATCGCGGTTAATGATGGAGCGGCTGCGGGCAAAAATACGGTGTTCCCCCTGGGTAAAATATTTTACCTTATCGTGCTTGTCCACGAAGGTCATGTCTACCGGTATTGTGTTCAGGATGGCCATGATCTCGGATGTAGTGAAACTGCCGGAGGGGAGTTGACTGGATCCGTCTCTGCTGACGGTGTCGCTGCTGCCTGTGTTGCTCTCGAAACCCTCCGGTTGCCAGTCCACTTCGGGATCATACAATGTAAACCCGAATTCCAGGGTCTGCTGTTGGATGTTCCACCAATCCTCTTCAGTAAGCACATCCATGGACATGGGAAAGAGAATTTCCTCTTCCTTCTGCACCATGTCATCCAGCGCTTTCAATGTGGGTTCATACAGTAGTTCCAGGGATTCTTGCAGGTCAGTTTTCGAAAGATTTTCTTCTTTCAGGAGTGCGATGCATCCCTTCAGCTGTTCCCGGATCTCATCATGTTTTCCCCACATCACCTTTGGTGGGCCGGTGATCTCGTTTTTTTCCAGGTAGGGGAACAGCAGGTATTCCTTTCGCTGATAGTGCTTGTCCACATCCATCATGTCGTTGAAAGTGGAGCGCAGCACGTTGCTGAAATTATTGAAATTTCCTTCCGGAACTTTTGACAGGGATGCAAAGAGTTCCCTGGCCTTGGCGGTCACCTTTTTTAATTCCCTGTTTTCATGAATGAACACATCCACCGGGTGACCTTCAGGGATCTCCCTGGCGCCGCTCTGGTCCACATGTCCCTCAAGTACTTCCCCGTGAATATCGCACAGCTTAAGCACTTCTGATTCGGGCAGACCTTCGGAGATCAGCTCTTGCTCCACCTCTACTACTTCACCATAGGGTATGTGCTTCAACGTGTTTGCAAGTTCCTTCCTTACCTTTCCGGGCGAAGCCCCTTCGTGTAATTTCAGGATCAGCTCCTTTAATTTTTCTTTTCTGTACCTTGAATTATTGATCAGTTCGCTCATGATATATCATTTTGTAAGTTTATTCCAGTTCAACACTGCATTGCCGTCCCGAACCTTTTCAGCCAGGGACTTTATGGATTCATTATTAAATATATTGTACAGTTCTTCCCTGACTTTAATGAATTCGTGGTGCAGGGGGCAGGGATTTTCATCCGAACAATGTTTCAGACCGATCCCGCAACTTGTAAAAAGGCGATCGCCCTCCAGGTGGACGATGATGTCGTAGAGTGCTCTTTCGGGCTGCTGGTCGCTGAAAAAAAAGCCACCGCCCCTTCCTTTTGCCGAATCAAGGAAATTCCGGGAGGTCAGTGCATGCAGAATTTTGGCCGTATATGCTTCCGGAGCATCAATTTCTTTTGCGATCTCAATCACGCCGGGCCGCTTCTCCATCCAGTTCTGTAACTGTATGTACAGGAGGGCTCTGAGTGCATATTCCGATCCTTTTGTTAACATTGTCCGTAAAATTTAAGCAATTTTTTGTTCCATTTCAAGTGCTTTCGGAAAGAGAATATTGTTTTCCAGGTGGATATGCCTGTGCAGGTCATTCTCAAATTCCTGCAGCGTTTTATAGGTGACTGTATAGGTACTGCAACCGTCTGAAGGCACAGTGTAATTTCCTGTAATTTCCGATATTTTCATGAAACGGTCACCTTCTGCCTGGTGTTCGCTCTCCATCTCTTTAATGGTTTCGGCGGCTTTACCAGAAGCTGTAGTCGCGTGCGTACCATCGTACATTTGCTGCTCCATCTTGCGAATGTATGGAAAAAGTATCAATTCCTCTTTTTTCATGTGTGCCGCAAGGTTGCCTGCGGCTTCATTAAATGATTCATGTACCTCGAACAATTCAGGGTGATTTTCTCCGTGCACATCGCACAATTTTTGTAATTTTTGCTGCAGGAAGGGGACGGTCTCATTTACATAGGTATGGTGTTTCCGGACAATGTAATCTGACAGACCCGTGAGCGTAAGGGACTCAATCATGATCGAATCTTCGTCCTTTTTTCCAAGGCGTGACGATATTTCCCTGAGTAGTTGATCTGCATCGATCCCCCTGGCCTTTGCCGCCTCTGCGACAGTGATATTCCCGCCGCAGCAAAAATCAATTTGATAGGATTCAAAGACCCTGGCTGTTGAAAAATTATGTCTTACAATCTCTCCTACACTTGTTTCAGTTGTGATATTCATGGTGTTTGATTTTTTAGTTTTTTATTTTTCGCTATTGCTGGAGAAGTCATGGTTGCCGTCGATTTGTGTAACGGTTGATCTTCCATTCATCATTTGCATCCTTGTTTATATTCAGATGGTGGCAATGGCATTTTTAAATTCACTGCAAAGATAAGAAAAATTTATAAAATGATAAAAAGGTCATTTTATAATTAATTTATATATTTGTACCAATAACTTAAAAACCTGAAACGATCATGAGCACAAAAAAACTTTGGATTGGATTTATTTTGGTAGTGGTGGTCTCCTTCGGAATACTGGGCTATTTCGGGCGGGAGATCTACCGCGAGGCGCCCCCGGTACCGGAACAGGTCATCACAGCGGATGGTACGGTACTGTTTACGGCAGCTGACATCCGGGACGGCCAGAATATCTGGCAGTCGATGGGCGGTCAGGAAGTCGGAACGATCTGGGGACACGGCGCATATGAAGCGCCAGACTGGACGGCCGAGTGGCTGCACAAAGAGGCCGTTTTTATTCTCAATGCCTGGTCTGAGGAAGATTATTCAGTTCCCTATTCAGACCTGGAAGAGGAGAAGCAGGCCATGCTGAGGCAGCGTTTGCAAACGCAGATGCGTGCGAACAACTACGATCCTGCAACAAAAAAACTCACCATTTCAAATGTCAGGGCAGCCGCCGTGGCCTCCAACAGCGAACATTATGCGGGATTGTTTATGGATGATCCTTCCAGGGCAGACCTGCGGGAGGCTTACGCTATTCCATCGAACAGTATCAAAGATGAAGAACGGATGGAAAAGATGAATGCATTTTTCTTCTGGGCCACATGGGCCACGGTGACCGAACGTCCGGGCGAGGAGATCACCTATTCCAACAACTGGCCGCC
>CAZOXI010000433.1:0-1194 GCA_964583445.1 uncultured Bacteroidaceae bacterium
TACTTCGGTCACCAGGGATATGAATACGTGGACCTGGGCCGGTTCTGGCAGGCGTTCCTGTTTATTGGACTGGTGCTGTGGTTGTTTCTCATGGGAAGGGCGTTGTGGCCGGCCCTGAAGCAAAAAACCGAAAACCGGCACCTCCTGCTGATGTTCCTGATTTCCTCCATTGCGATTGCAGCCTTTTACGGTGCAGGACTGATGTGGGGCAGGCAGACCCACCTGGCCATTGCAGAGTACTGGCGGTGGTGGGTCGTACACCTCTGGGTGGAAGGATTTTTTGAAGTATTTGCCACCGTGGCCATCGCTTTCCTGTTTGTCAGGATGCAGCTGATCAGGGCTTCCATCGCAACAGCGAGCGTATTGTTTGCCACGATCATTTTTCTTTCTGGAGGTATCGTGGGAACGTTTCACCACCTGTATTTCACCGGGACCCCGACTTCCATTCTTGCACTGGGCGCCAGTTTCAGTGCACTTGAGGTAGTCCCGCTGGTGCTTATTGGCTTTGAGGCGTATCACAATCTTAAACTCAGCAGGGCAGGTGAGTGGGTGAAAGCCTACAAATGGCCGATCTATTTCTTCATTTCAGTGGCCTTCTGGAATTTCCTGGGGGCAGGTATCTTCGGATTCCTGATTAATCCCCCTATCGCCCTGTATTACATGCAGGGTCTGAATACTACGCCGGTTCACGGTCACACTGCACTATTCGGAGTGTACGGCATGCTCGGGATTGGTTTGATGTTGTTCGTGCTGCGGGATATGGATCTGAAAGCAGTTTGGAAGGAACGTCCCATCAGGATTGCTTTCTGGTCGATCAATATCGGCCTGCTGCTCATGGTGTTGATCAGCGTGTTGCCCGTGGGACTTGCCCAAACCGTGGCAAGTGTGAAGCATGGACTCTGGTATGCGCGTTCTGCAGAATTTATGGAGACGCCGGCAATCAATACCCTCAAATGGATGCGTGTATTCGGTGATACTATTTTTGCGGTGGGCAGTCTTTTTCTGGCCTGGTTTGTGTTCGGAATGAAGGGTGGATGGTCGGTAAGAAAGTAACCCACAGCAGTTTCCTGTTGTTAATCGCATTTGGTTTGGGACTTTGAAAGGTGAAGCATCCTTGAAGGGGATAGTATCCAAAAAACATGAATGCGGTTTTTATCTCCCCGGTACCTGTCTGTCAGATGATGGTACCGGGGA
>CAZOXI010000433.1:1204-3711 GCA_964583445.1 uncultured Bacteroidaceae bacterium
TCGATACGTATATACAGGTTGACCAGGGAACGAATCATATCATTTATGCTCCTGTTGTGTTTTGCAGTGATTCCTGCACACAGCATGGTACCGCATTATCACCACAGCGGGGTGATCAGTCCGGTGCACGGGGTACCGTGTCCTGACGGTCCGCATGAGCATGATCATGCGCACGGGAAGGAGAGCGGACATGCACATGGAGAGCAGCAACCCACCCACTGTCATGCATTCAATGAAATCTCCTTTTACAAGCATGCACTTCCCGGTGTGTTGAAACCATCGGAACACCCGGTTATGTTTGCAATTATTGCCTCCCCCCAGGATGAAGCATGCGATACATTCCATGAATCAGGATTCATCATTCCCCTTTCTGTTCGTGGTCATTCCAGTTGTTGTCGACATCCAAACACATTAAGGGGACCTCCTTCCATCGCTTAGATTTTCTGCAGCCTTTCTACAGTTTCATTCTGCGTGCCTTCGGCATGCTTCAATATTTATTAAACCAGATGCATTATGTATAAGTTTGGAATTAACCTGTTGGTTGTATCCATGGTCCTGTCTGCATGCAACCGTCCCGCTGAACCTTCCGGTGCTCACGATCATGCGCAGGAAACCGCTACTTCCGTTGCCCTGCAAGCGACACTTTTCTCAGGTCATTATGAATATTTTATTGAGTATGATCCTCTTATGGCCGGATCTTCTTCGGGTTTCCTTGTACACGTGACCCGGCTCAAAACCTATGACCCGGTTACCTCAGGCAGTCTGACGGTCCGGGTAGGCAATGCACACGCAACTGCCGGTGCCCCGGTCAGACCAGGAATTTTTGAGCTCGAAGTTGTTCCCGGCACTTCCGGGGAGCACGAGATCGTCTATTCATTGAAGTCAGGGGAGACAACAGATTTGGTCCGGGCACATGCCATGGTGGCTGTTGAACATGGACAAGATGATCATGCGCATGAAGAAGCAACACCGCACCAGGGTGAGGAAAACGCATTACACGACCATGAGGGAGAAACCACACATACCCATGAAGCAGAGGTATCTCATGCATCAGAAGGAGAGGCCTTGCATGACCATGGAGAAGATGCAGCGCACATGCATGAAGGAGAAGCCACGCATGAACATACCGGGGAAGTCCCGCATATTCATGAAGGTGAAGTACGGGAGGAAGATAATGGCCATGTGCATGCTGCGGGTGCACTGGCAGAAGGAGTGCATTCAGATGAGGATGACCATGAACACCAGGCCGGTCTACCTGAAGAAGGGGAAATTACCTTCCTGAAGGAACAGGCGTGGAAGAGTGATTTCATGGTGAGGGAGCTCCTGCCTGTGCCGTTTTCAGCAGTGGTGAAGGCAAGCGGACTGGTGTTGGCCGTACCGGGTGAGAAAAAGCACCTTGCAGCGCATGGCAGCGGGATGCTGGTATTCCTCGATAAACACCTGGTACAGGGAACAAGGGTGGAAAAGGGTCAGCCGCTGTTTGTGATCCTGGCGACATCGCTCAGTGACGACAATTTTGAGGTCAGATACCGGGAGTTGCGCAACAACCTGGATCAAAGCCGGAGCGAATACCGCCGGCACGAGAAATTATTCAGGGAACAGGTGATCTCCGAAAGGCAATTCATCGCCTCCAGGACCAGGTATGAAAACGACAGCATACGGTTCCGGAACATGGCTTCGAAGGCTTCGGCCGATGGGTTACAGATCACTGCCCCTATTTCGGGAACCATCCATGAACTCAATGTTAACGAAGGGCAGTACGTGGAGACAGGAGATCAGCTGGTAACCATCTCCTCCAATATGAAGTTGCTCCTGCGGGCTGATGTTCCAATGCAACATTACCTGCAGGTGGAGCGTATAGTCACAGCAAATTTCCGTACCGGGTATTCCGACAGGATATACGATGTGGAGGAGCTGAAGGGGTCGCTGCTTGCCAGGGGCTCATCGGTGGCGGAAAATGACCATTTTATCCCGGTCTATTTTGAAGTAACCAACGACGGAACACTGCTTGAAGGAGCTTTCGTGGAGTTCTTTCTTAAAACGCAGGAAGAGGAGCAGGTGATCGTGGTACCTGCGGGAGCTATTTCAGAAGAGCAGGGGGTGCATTATTGTTACCTCCAGGTGACCGGAGAAAGCTATTCGAAACAGGAAGTGACCCTGGGTGAGAGTGATGGCCGTTATTACGAGGTCTCCAGCGGACTGAAAAAAGGCGACCGGGTAGTCACCCAAGGGGTAATGTTGCTGAAGGCAGCATCGATGGTGACCGGAGAAACAGGGCACGGTCATGCCCATTAACCTTACTGTCATGTACAGTATTGTAACTGCCACGCCCATTAACCTTACTGTCATACACAGTATTGTAACTGCCATGCCCATTAACCATGCAGTCACGCACATTAATGTCAAAGCCACCCACATAAAAAATGAATCTTATGTTGAACAGGATCATACAATATGCACTGGATAACCGCACACTGATCATTTTCCTCTCCATACTTTTGGTAATC
>CAZOXI010000434.1:0-3703 GCA_964583445.1 uncultured Bacteroidaceae bacterium
AGCCACTACATTATGTTTCCATTCAGGAGCCGACCAGAGCATCTTTCCGGCATCTTTCCCTTCAGCTGCAATACCGCATGCACCTCCAATAGCGCTATACACATACATCTTCACGCCCTCCAGTTCATAGGGCATGATAGATGAATGCGACATACCCCATTGCTGGTCATTGGGCGTTTGCCAGACCACCTCTCCGCTTTTGCAATCGACCGCGACGATGAGGTTGTTACCCCCGGTGGCAATAATCGCAAGGTCGTTATCGATCAACGGACACTGGCCCGTATACCAAAATGGCACCTCTGAATCATAATCCTGTTCTACGTTCAACCCCCACCTGAAATCACCATCTTCCCGGTCTACGCACATGACGTGTCCGCGCGGTCCGATCGTCACAATATAGTCTTCGGTAACTGCGGGCACGGTCCGTGACATCCCATGGTTCCGCTTGATGGGGATCTCGTACCATCGTCTCCAAAGCTCCGTACCGTTCACGAGGTCAAAGCAGCGCAGCATATCTGCACGCAATTCCTCATCGTAATCGAGCACATATACTTTGCCTTCATAGATGGCTGCCCCTCCGTGACCCTCACCCAGGTCAACTTCCCATTGGATCTTCGGGCCTGACTCCGGGAATGCATCAATGAGTGGCACATCTGACCTGGAGATATTATCGAAATATTCTCCCCTGAAACGGGGCCAGGTGCCGTTAAGTTCAGATCGCTTTCGTTCAAACCGTTCAAAAAATTCACCGATCTCGATATCCAGGTTCACCTCGACCCCCTCTCCCCGGTTATCCATTCCGGGAACACTCACAGCAAGGTTCTTCACAGGATCTTTTGTAATCCACCAGGCGATGGAAAGTATTCCAGCCAGCGCCAGGAGGTAAGGAATCAATATGTGTGGTTTTAATTTCAAAATTTACTTTTGTTGAATATCATAGACAAGCAACACATCATGGTGACGCAGGAACAGTTTCCCGTCGTAGATGGCAGGGTGGGCCCATCTTGGTCCCCGACCGTCACTTACCTGGAAGGAGCTCACCACATTAAATTCTTCCGGGGTTGCCTCCACAAGTCCTACATGACCTTGTTTCTCAGTAAATACATAGAGCATACCATCGGCATAAATGATGGCGCCTTTGTTGTGCCAGGTTTCTTCATACATCACTTCCCCGGTGTCCCAGTCGAGACATACCCAGTTGCCGTTGCCATTATTGATCCAGTTGGAACCATAAATATATCCGTCATGCAACACTAATCCACCATGGTGATTATCAAGAACATCGTTGGTCCATTTCACGCTTACAGACCTGGCATCATCGGCCAGGGAAACCATGAGTGCTTGATCGTCGTAGCCGCTGGAAACAAAAATCCCGCCATCGTAGTACAAAGGGGTGTTGGTACTGTTCCTTCTTCCTTTTTCCGTATAATCCGTTACAAGGTCCAGTTTCCAAAAAGTCTCTCCTGTGTCCGGATCGATCCCGACCAATTGCCTGGAAGTGGTTGCAATGAGCAGCCTGGTGCCCTTGTGTTCGATCATCAGCGGTGAGACATAAGACCGGACATCCCCGGTGGGTTCAGATTTCCATAATACTGATCCATCCACCTTGTCAAGTGCGACCATCACCGTTTCCTCACCAACCGGGGAGGAGATCACTGCATCTTCTGTGAGCAATACTGACTCGGCCATGCCCCACCTGTGGAATCCACCTTCGAACTCATCATGCGTGTTTCTCGACCAGAGGATATGGCCCGTATTGGCATCAATACAATTTACCGTACCCATGGCACCAGTGATATAGATCCTGTCATTTTCTATGGCCGGGGTATTCCTGGTTTCCTGGAAAGACTTCATCCAGGGCCGTCCGTATACTGTTTCCCAATGCACTTTCCCGCTAAGATCCACGGCAGTGATCACCTCAAGTGTATCACGTCTTCCCGTGACATACACCATATTGTTATACAATAAGGGGGTAGAATATCCACCGCCAAGATCCTCCTTCTTCAGGAGTAGTTTCGGACCTTCTTCCGGCCATTCCTTCAACAGACCTGTTAAAGGGTATTTCCCATCCCTGTCGGGACCCCGCCATTGTACATCCTGTGCGCAAACAGAAGCGGAAATGGTGAGACTCATCGTAAGAATGATAGCGAGGCTGAGAAATTTCATCGGATAAAAATTAATTATATCAACATATCTTTCAAGCTCATTTCACCTTATAGGCGATCAGGGCTTTGCCATGACGCAGGTAGAGCACTCCATCATGAATGATGGGATGTGCCCAGTGCTGTTCTGATCCTTTGGTAACGCGCGTCTCGCTCACCAGGTCAAATTTTACAGGAGTAGCCCTCACCAGCGCAAGTTCTCCCCTGTCTGAATAGCAAAATAATTTATCATCTGCTGCGATGGTTACTCCTTTTCCAAGGTCAGAATTCGTCCATTCGTCTCTTCCTGTTTCCCAGTTGATGCATCGCCAGTCCCTGTTTGCATCTCCTGAACCATAAATGTACCCATCAATCAATACAGCACCACCAATGCGGCTGTCAAGCGGAGTCTCCCAGGCCAGCTGAACACTGTTACCATCTTCGCCCAATACCAATTTTCCACCTCCCTGTCCGTATCCACTGAAAAAGAACAGTCCACCGTCATGGTAAATCGGTGTATTTGCGTGCACAGACCACTTATTGGGATGTTTGTGTGCCCATAGCAGTTCCCCGGTATTGGCATCGATACCCAGCAGGTGGGATTCGGTATGTGTTGCCAGCATTTTCCTGCCGTTATGATGAAAGAGCGTTGGTGTACAATATGCAGAAAGCTCATTCTTTCCGCGACAGCTCCAGATGACATCACCAGTATTGCGGTCAAGGGCTACCACACTGTTTCTCCCTCCCGGAGTCGCATAGATCACGTTTCCATCAACTACAGGGGTCTCATTATAGCCCCAGCGGATGGTATCTCCACCCAGATCATTAACCATATCCAGTTTCCAGAGCAGACTTGCATCTGCTTCGTTCATGCACATCAGGTGTCCATAGCCGCTCATCAGGTAGATCTTATCATCTACGATTACCGGAGTGCCACGGGGTCCATAAAAGCTCTCTGAATATTCTGGTCCATAAGCTTTACTATACACCAGTGTTCCATCCAAATTGATTTTAAAGAGATACCCGGTACCATCTGTCATTCCGGTGGTATAGATATGCTCACCTGCAACTACGGGAGATGAATGTCCCTGTCCAAGTTGCTCATAAGCCCAGATGATTTCCGGTCCGTCGGCGGGCCACTCATCCATCAAATCTGTGGCGGGATAGATACCATCCGTACCGTTTCTCCAGGCTGTTGCCTCCTGTCCGTTACTGGCATGTACAAATAGTGTCAGAAAAAATATACCTATTAACTTCGTTTTCATCATTTATTCTATTATTTATGAATATTCATTCTTCGTGTTTCAACGCAAAAGACGCACTTGTTTAAAAACATCAAATTTATCATTTAAGTGTTCTATTGACAGGCTCTTGAGTCATTTTGAGCTTAATTCAGAATCATTCTGTATAAAGTAATGAACAGCACCCGAAACAGGTAATTATTCCAGATAATCAGGAAGAGAAAGAAGCTTAATAACAACTAATCCCAGGTATTGAAATCATCAAAATTTCGTAACTTACAGTCTCAAATTTCAAAGATCATGAAAAGAAGAACTTTTATT
>CAZOXI010000435.1:0-3697 GCA_964583445.1 uncultured Bacteroidaceae bacterium
GTGATTGCTACGGAGATCATTGCCACTACCAATATATATTTTCTCATCATTTCCGGGTCCTTTCTTTTAATTTACGCTCAGTACTTCTGAAATAGCTTGCTTGAAGGTCTCTTTCGGCAGTGCACCCATAGCCATTTGCGGTTGTCCGTCTTTCGGGATAAACAACAATGACGGGATGCTCTGAATACCAAATATTGCGCTCAGTTCCTTCTGATCCTCGGTATCCACCTTGTAGATGGTGAGTTTGTCACCATATTCCTCTGCAAGTTCTTCAAGAATAGGGGCTACCATTTTGCATGGTCCGCACCAGTCTGCATAAAAGTCAATAATTGCAGGTGTTTCACCTTCGTATTTCCAGTCTTTACTGGCTTCGTAGTTAAATACTTTCTCTTTGAATGTATCAACTGTTAAATGTTCTAAACTCATAATTTTACTGTTTTGATTTGTGGTTTTTTATTTAGTCGCACTTTTTATTAAAACTTACACTGCAAAAGTACATCGTGCCGGTCGTTCTCACTGTAATAAAAGTCACACAAAGCGTAACTTACTCATATTCTTTGAATTCCAGTGCCTTATTCAGGAATTTAGTGAAGGGAAACAACAGCCCGATTACTTTTTGCACCAATTCAAGGTATGCCCAACGGGTCTGCTCATACTGCTTCTTGTTTGCATGGAACCAGCCCCTGTTATTGTTTTGTTCCAGCGCTGTCAAATAATAAAGGATCCCGTTCATCTCTTTGTTCTATTGTATTTAACAATGTCGGGGGCATAATGGTTGTGTGTTTTTCTACCGGACATTCCCTGGTAGCGGTTCATTCTTAGTTGAAAATGATTATTTTTAATGAATAAAGTGTACAGATGAAGCAGGACCGTACTGATAAAATACCTACTCAAATCAGCCGGACATCGGAGGTGGTGGCTGCAGGGATGCATCTCATGGAAATGCATTCCTGGTACTGGGATATGAAAGAGCGGCGCCTGATCATCAGTCCGGAAACGATGGCGCTTCTTGGATACAGTGAATCAGAGTTTGATCCGGCTCTGCCCACTTTTGACCGGAACATTCATCCGGAAGATATCGGGTCCATCAGTCAGTGTTTTGCTGATTTCCTGGAAGGAGCATCGGATGTGCTTGAAATAGAGGTCAGGATCAGATCCGGAGGCTCATGGGCATGGTATTATGCCAGGGGCACCATACTGGAAAAATCTGAAGAGGGAAAGCCTGAAGCTGTGGGTGGGATATTGATGGATATTTCCAGGCGTTATAAACAGCTGATTGACAGGGTTTCAGAAGGGAATAAATTTGAATTCATTTTCAGGAACACCCGGGAAGCGGTGCTGATTCTTGCTTTCAGTGATGATGGCAAGAAGGGAAAAATTCTTGAAGCAAACGAAGCTGCTGAAAATCTATTCGGTGGAAAACTGAAGGGAAGTGATCCGTACGACCTGTTGAGCGAAGCATACAGGGGGTTTAATCCCGAGCTCAATGAGACTTTCCGGAAGCATGGGGCCCTCGAGTTGGAGATGCAGATCCGGGATCTGAAAGGGGAGATGAAATACCTGGATGTGCATGCCCATTCATACAACTACTCCGGGGAGAACCTTTTTATTACTATTGTCACGGATAAGACCGAATCGCAACAGGTTAAGAAAGAGTTAAAGGCTTCTGAGACAGCGCTGCGGCAGAGTGAGAAGATCTACAGTTCATTGATCCAGGCCGCGGATGACCGCATCGGGTTGTTCAGAACCGATGGAACACCGGTGTTGCTGAACAATGCCTTCTCCGGGGTACTCGGGTTTACCAACGAGGAATTCATGCAGTTGGAGGACCGCGAACGCCTTCATCCTGAAGACAGGGAGATGTTGGAAAAGAAGGCCTCCAAGTTATTCAGGGAGCGATTTCTTGCCACTGAATACAGGGTGCAGCACAGGGACGGACATTACCTGCATATGAATGCGAAAAGCGTGTTGTTAAGGGACCCGGAGCTTGAACATGATTATGTGCTGATGATTATCCGTGATATCACTGAGAAAATGCAATTTGAGAGAGAGCTGATTGCAGCGAAGGAGAAGGCAGAGGAGAGCGACCTGTTAAAATCTGCGTTCCTGGCCAATATGTCTCACGAGATCAGGACCCCGATGAATTCCATTGTAGGTTTTGCCAATCTGCTCTCTGAAGAGAATCTTGATGAGGAGACCAGGAAGGAGTACATTGAGCGCGTGAACCGGAATTCCGAGCAGCTGCTGGCCCTGATCTCCGACATCATTGATCTTGCCAAGATAGAAAGCAACCTGCTCTCGGTACAATATTCTTCCATCTACCTGGAAAATCTGTTCAAAGACCTGGTGAATTTCGGTGAGCAACAGCTCAGGCAGCGCAACAGGAAGGAGATTACGCTCGTGTATGATCCGGATCCGGGGGCTCCTGAAATGAAAATTGAATCTGACCTGATCAGGATTACCCAGATCTTGCAAAACCTGGTGAACAATGCAGTTAAATTCACGCGCAGGGGAACAATCACGATCGGGTACAGGCTCCAGGACAATGCAACCCTGCGTTTTTTTGTAAAAGATACCGGCACCGGTATTGACCGGGAGAACTTCGATATCATTTTCGACCAATTCCGTCAGCTCGACGGCTCCAATATCAGGAAGTACGGAGGGACAGGGCTCGGACTGGCTATCTGCAGGAACCTCGCTGCGCTGCTCAAAGGCAAGATCTGGGTAGAATCAGAAATGGGAACCGGATCGGAATTCTACGTGGAGATCCCCTATAAGGCCGGATCAACAGTTCTTTCATCCAAAAGCGACATGGTAAAGCAACAGGATCTTGCAGGTGAAATCAGGGTGTTGCTCGTGGATGATGATCCGGACAACCTGTTGTTGTTGAAGACCCTGCTGCGCAATGAAGGATTCCAGGCACTGACCGCTGATTCGGGTTACCGTGCGCTGGAGATCCTTGACAGGGAAGTGCTGCCGGACCTGGTGCTGCTTGATCTGCAGATGCCTGTGATGAGCGGGTTGCAAACCCTGCAGATCATACGTGAAAAATACCCCGGGCTGAAGGTCGCCGGACAATCGGCATATGCCCTGGATTCTGAGCAGGAGCGAACGATGATGTCAGAATTTGACGCATACATTACCAAACCCTATGACCGCAATGCCCTTTTCAATATGATCGGAAAACTAATAGCAGACTGATCTTCCTGCAACCTTACCAGCATGTCCTGGAAACTGGCGTCCACTTGCTCCCAGAGTTCCTTACCAGCATGTCCGGAAAACTGGGGTCCGGTTGGCTCAGCGATGACCTGCCGGGTGAAACAATCCATGATAATTTAAGGTTTCATGTTGCTTCAACAGCGTGTGCATCGATTTTTTACTATTTTTATCGGCTGCAACCTTAAACGTCCGATTGTATGCAAAAGATTAACAGTTTCCTGGTGGGAATGAATGATTACCTGGGTGGTCACTGGTGGTTTGTATATTTCCTGCTTCTTACGGGGATATTTTTTACAATTTTCCTGGGATTTCCGCAGATCAGGTATTTCGGACACGCCCTCAAGATCGTCAAGGGCAGGTTCGACCGAAAAGAGGATATTGGTGATACATCCCATTTCCAGGCGCTGACTACTGCACTTTCGGGTACGGTCGGTACGGGCAACATTGCCGGAGTGGCTACGGCTATCGCAGCCGGCGG
>CAZOXI010000436.1:0-3689 GCA_964583445.1 uncultured Bacteroidaceae bacterium
TTGAGGCCACCATGAAGAGCCCGGAAGAGGGCGGACTTGTATCCGACAGCCTGGTTTATCGGTACAACGTGGAAGAGACAGTAGACGGAATGCGGGGGGAAGAAGGCACTTTCAATATCTGCACCTTCTGGATGGTTGAGGCACTTACCCGGGCAGGTCACAACGATAAGAAAAAGCTGGAGCAGGCCCGCCTCATGTTCGAACAGATGCTCACCTATGCCAATCACCTGGGGCTGTATGCTGAAGAGACAGGTCCGCGGGGCGAGGCCCTGGGAAATTTCCCACAGGCATTTACGCACCTTTCATTAATCAGTGCGGCATTCAACCTGGACCGGTCGTTGAAATAGCATATTTCAGCCTGGAGTCAAAATGTTGTACCTTTAGCAGATTATTTACGTCGATCCTCAGGCATCATCGTGCGATGGATGCAATAGTAAAGAAAATAGCTGATTTTTAAATTTTAAAGACCATGAAAAAGATTCTGATTTTGATTAATGATGCACCTTATGGAACAGAGAAGGCGTACAACGGATTACGTCTGGCTAACCAGTTGAACAAGGCCCATGAAGATGTGGAAGTGCGCATTTTCCTGATGGCCGATGCAGCCGGATGCGCTGTGGCCGGACAAACAACTCCTAATGGTTATTATAACATCGAACGGATGATGAAGTATTCCATTAACAAAGGGGCGAAAGTAAAAATATGTGGCTCATGTGCCGATGCCCGGGGGCTGAAAAATATTCAGCTCATTGAAGGCGCCGAAATCAGTACCATGGCCGAATTCACCGAGTGGGTGGTTGACAGTGATAAGGTAATATCATTTTAATACGACATAATGTGTTTAATTCCCTGATCGCTCCGTTATTTGTTGATTGCACAGGTCTGGCTAGCTCATAATATTTATTTCGAAGTTGTTGCTTTAGAATGATCGCTATGATGATATAAGCCGAGAATATAAGCAAAAGCCTGAATAATGAAAATTTCAGTGCCGGAAAACCAATTTCATAGGAGCATCATTGTTATTCGCTTTTTTGAATCTGAATCCCCATGATTTTAGTAGCTTCTAAAGCTTCCATCTGATAATTTCCGGGTTCTGAAATGATGCACTGGTCTTTCCATGCTTCGGTATATTCGTTATCGATGTTTAAAACAATCCGTCCCGAAACAATATAAAAGATGACATAGGTTTCCATCTCACAAGGGCCATTTGGTGGCAGTTTTTCCCCTGGTTTCAACTCAATTATTCTAACTTTAAAAATATCGGATTTATATAGTTCATTTTTATGCCGTTCACCATATGGCAAAGCATGCACTGTTTTAAGATCCAATAATTTCATAATATTTTACTTTGTTTTGTTTGATCATTCATATTCATCAATAATTCCACCGGTCAGGCGCATTAATGTGTGATAGCTTTGTATAACCCTGAAAACAGCGTTCTGATATTCGTAGGCGGCTTCTATATGAATTTGTTGTACATCCCTGAAGTTAAATGAGTTGATGGACCCGGTTTCAAATTTTTCACGCGACAGCCTCAGATTCAACGCTGCCGATTTCAGGTTTTCACGGGCTACCCGGAGCAATTGTTTTCTTACCCTGTATAGCTCAAACTCCTGGGCAAGCTGGTTTTTCAGGTCTTGTTTCATTTCTTCGGTCTGAACTTCTGAAATCTCCTTTTCCATCCTGGCGGCTTCCAGTGCCCGCTTGCGTGAATTCCCATCGAATATGGTGTACGAAAGTGAAATTCCGGCAGATGTATTGAATCCGCTGCCCTGATTGAACTGATTCATGTTTTCGTAATCCTGCTCTAAATCACTGTATCCGGCTGATCCAGTTAACGATATGCTTGGATAGCAGGCACTTTTAGAAGATTTTACGTCCAGCCGTGCCAGTTCCAGGTTCATATACTGGTTTTTCAGGGTATAGTTGTTTTCAAGCATCTGGTTCTGTAAACCGATATATTCAAAATGGGTAGTATCCGGCGTGAATTGTGAAACGAAATTATATTCCATATCCAGCGGTTCAGCCATGTGGTAGTTAAGTTGCCTTATGGCATTGCGATATGTCGCTTTTGCGAAAAGAAAACCGGAGCTGTCTTTCAGGTACGCATTTTTGGCCTGCAACAGTTCGTAAGTATCCATTGCACCTATTTCTTTGCTGTGCTCCCCTCGCTCATAGCGGTCACCTGACAATTCCATATTATTCCGTGCAATAGAAGCTTGTTCGTCTGCCAGCAGAATGTTATAATAGGCCAGGATAATATTGTATATGGTGTTTTCCACTACTACAGCTACATTTCCTTGCGATAGCTTTTCCAGCTCTTCGAGCCGGTCTTTCTGGATGCGGGCGCTAAATCCCCGGAAAACAGTCCAGTTCATCTCCACCGAGCTGTTAAATTGTTTTGTCGTGTAATTATCGTTGTCTCTAAAATCTTCTGAGATATTTCCGGAGCCCACAAACTGAATATTGGGTAAAGCACCCGTATTGCCCCAGGCATTTTGCAGCTCAGCAATTTCTTCACTTTTTTGGGTGATCAGAATTCCGTAATTATTTTGCAGAGCCTTATTTAAAGCATCTTCCAACCTCAGGTTTTGTTTTTCCTGTGCAACAAGGCTTAGTGTGTTTAAAATGAACGTTATAGACACTAATATTTTCATCATAATAAATTAATTTTTTGTGGTATGATGGAGCTTGCCATGATTCTTAAAGCCAGTTTCACAGCACATCGTAAATCCAAAATATTCATCAAAATGTATGTATCCCGCTAATCGGCGGATCATGACCCGGTTTATGTTTGTTAATTTTGTTTATTTGCATTTTCAGATGATTCTTCCCTGCGGATATCTTTTTCCAGTTTTTGATTGATTTGATGATTGATTACTGCATTTTCAACTGACTCTGGTGTAATTCCTTCTGTGGTCTTGCTGAAACGCCTTTTGGTTCTTACAAGGATTTCATTTGAAATCAAAATCTGGATAGGCAAAGTCAGCAGGATAAATATTCCACCGAAGAAAATGCCGTAGGCCACAGACATTGCCATAGGGCGGAGAAAACGTGCCTCAGGGCTCTGTTCCAAAATTAATGGCATAAGGCCGGCCGTTGTGGTCAGTGTGGTCAGCAGGATCGGCCGGAATCTTGATTTGGCTGTCTCTATGGCCGCCTGGAACACCTTATGGCCTTGTGTTAAAAGTTGATTGTATTTCGACACAAAAATGACAGAGTCGTTAATAATAACCCCCGACATTGCCACAAGGCCCCAAATACTGAACATACAAAGCGGTTCGCTGTGGATGGAATGGCCCCAGATGGCTCCCATAATTCCCAGCGGTATCGACAGGATAATAATAAGTCCCTGGCGAAAAGATTTAAAATAGATGATGATCACCAACACAATGATCAGTAAAGCGAGTCCAAAATATTTAACCAGGCTTTGAATCTGCTCCTGGGTGTCTTTTTTCTGACCCATGTGTATGTAGGTAATCCCGGGATATCTTTCAATAATTCCGGGTAAGATATCATCCTCCACCTCATTCATGATGGGAGTGATGGATGCCCGTTCATCTTTCATGAAGGCGTCAACCCGGATTACCCGCTGTCCATTATAGCCGTTTATCATGCTCAGCGAGCGCCCCATGGTCATATCGGCTACCGTAGAGAGCGGATAATTTCCCTGAGGAGTGCGAATCAGC
>CAZOXI010000437.1:0-3684 GCA_964583445.1 uncultured Bacteroidaceae bacterium
GAGAAACATCCCGCTATCTCCGCAGACGGCCGGGTCTTGTATTTTACCAGTAACCGGCCCGGAGGAATGGGAGGGTACGATATTTGGATGACCACAAGGAAGGGAAAAAACTGGAGCAAACCGGTGAATCTGGGCGACAGCATCAACACCCCGGGAACCGAACAATCGCCCTTTATACACCCTGATCAACAGTCCCTTTATTTTTCTTCAGATGGTTGGCCGGGATTGGGTAAAGGAGACATTTTTATTTCCCGGTTGCGCGATGACGGAAGCTGGAGTACACCCCGGAACCTGGGTTACCCGATCAATACCTTTAACGAGGAATTAGGATTCGTAGTCAATGCAATCGGTGACAGGGCTTATTATTCGACAAACAGGCGCGAGGGAACAGATACCGATATATTTTCTTTTAAAATGCCTGAAGAGGTGCGCCCGTTGCCGGTCTCTTATATCACGGGTCGTGTGTATGATGCACGCAATATGAAAGGACTGGAGGCCCTGTTCCAGCTGATCGACCTGGAAACAGGAGCACTGGTGATGGAATCCGTATCTGAACCTGCACAAGGTGATTATTTCGTATCCCTACCGTCAGGAACAGCGTATGCATTCAATGTATCCATGCCAGGATATCTCTTCTATTCAGACCATTTTGCATTGGATAAAGGGTATTCAAAAACAGACCCTTTCAGGAAAGATATTCCCATGGAACCTATCAAAAAGGGCAATAAGATCGTATTGAATAATATTTTCTTCGATACCGATTCATACCGGTTACAAAAATCCTCCAGGATCGAACTGGATAAGATATATGAGCTGCTGGTCCTGAATCCGGGGTTACACGTAGAGATCTCCGGTCATACCGATAATACGGGTACCGCTGTTTATAACATGGCGCTTTCAGAAAAACGGGCTGTAGAGGTGGTAAATTACCTGCGTGAAAAAGGAATTGAAACTGAACGGCTCATAGCCAGGGGATATGGAGAAGAGGTGCCCATTGCTGACAATGCCACCGAAGAGGGACGCGCTATGAACCGGCGCACTGAACTCAAAGTATTGTGAGATTTGGCTACCTTTGTGTAACGATTTTCAGAAAATGCATTTCCTGCTGAGAAAAATACCGCCCTACCTGTTTGATAAAAAGAATGTGCTGCAGCAAATCTCATTCACTGCAATTTTCGCACTGATCTTCATAAATATATATGCACCCTTTAATGCCGAAACCTGGTTCAATGCCGGGAAAGCTGAGTTATTCCTGTTTTCCAGCCTGTATATCCTGGCAGGAATGCTGGTGATCGTTGTCAGCCGGCTCATATTTATTCGCCTGGCGCAACAAACAAAGATCAATTTCCTGGGCTATATATGGTGGATATTCGTGGAGCTCCTGCTAATGGCCGCTGCATACACGGTAATGGATATCCTGATATTAAACAATGAAATCCACCCCGTGGAGCAGTTTTTCAAGTTGTTGATGGTAACACTTTTTGTGCTGGCCATTCCATATTCCCTCTCATGGCTGTATTTCTCCTGGCAGGATCAGAAAAGAAAGCTCGAAGAGGTTGCCAGTCTCACTTCCGATGAATACAGCAGCAGGAACATGATCAATTTCTACGATGAATCTGGTAAACTGCGATTCTCCCTCCACGCTTCGGATGTCCTGTTTATTGAATCCACGGACAATTATGTAACCCTGTATGTCCAGGATAAAGACCGCGTGAAAAAAGTGATGCTGCGCAATACAATGAAACGGCTGGAAAAAGAGCTGGAAAAGACCATGATTCGCCGTTGCCATCGCTCCTATATGGTGAATTTTGAAAATGTAAAGATGGTCCGGCTCTCCGGAACCAACCTCTTTATCTATCTCGATAATCCAGATGAAAACAAGATCCCGGTCTCACGAACATATACTGAAAAAGTTCATGAAATGATCAACCGCTTATCAGTGTAACTCCATGATACCCTCCGGAGCATTCCAGTTCATGTTACAGAATACTTTTCACGTACGCTTTCTTTCTGTTATCTTTAAATCTTTAAACTTTCTTTGTATTCCGAAAAGTGCATATGCGTGCCCCCGGAATGACACTAAAGGATATACCTGGAACAAATGTTTGATTGACTATGAGAAAAAGAGGTTTAGCTACATTACTGACCATAATAATGGCCGGAGTTACAATGATTTCCACAGCCCAGCAAACGGGCTACACCTTCACAGATGAGATAATCATCGAAGTAACTCCTGTCAAAGACCAGTATCGCTCAGGAACCTGCTGGAGCTATGCTTCCATTTCCTTTCTTGAGGCAGAATTAATCCGGGAGGGAAAAGGCGTTTACGATCTTTCAGAAATGTTCGTCGTAAGAAATTGTTTTACCGAGAAAGCAGATAAGTTTGTGCGCATGCACGGGAAGACGAATTTTGGCGGTGGCGGACTGGCACACGATCTGATGATGGTCTGGAACAAATACGGGCTGGTGCCTGAGCAGGCATATGATGGTATGACCATTGGGGAGAAAGGTCCGGTGCACGGAGAAATGGAGGCTGTGTTGACAGGATATGTTGAACAGGTGATCAAGAATCCCAACAGGAAACTTACCCCTGTTTGGAAAACAGGGTTTGACGGGATCCTGGATGTTTATCTCGGCGAATACCCATCAGAATTTGATTACAACGGGACGAATTACACGCCGGAATCTTTTGCTGCAAGTTTGGAGATGGACACGGAAGATTATGTTACCATCGGTTCATTTACCCACCATCCATTCTATCAACCTTTCATTCTCGAGATTCCCGATAACTGGGGATGGAATGAGATCGACAATGTTCAACTCGACGAGTTGATGAGTGTGCTCGATCATGCCCTGAAGAATGGATATACGGTTTGCTGGGATGCAGATGTGGGTGAAAAGGGATTCAAATGGAATGCTGGGATCGCACTGCTTCCTTCTGAGAATATTGAAGACCTTTCCAACCTGGAACAGGGACGCTGGAGTGAGTTGCCGGAAAATGCACAAAGTGCTTTATTCTATGATTTTTCATCCCCAAAGAAAGAGCAGGTGATCACCCAGGAGATCAGGCAGGAGTGGTTCGATAATTACAAGACCACCGATGATCACCTGATGCATATTACAGGTACTGCAGTGGATCAGGACGGTAACAAATTCTATAAGGTGAAGAATTCATGGGGCGTTGGGAACCACATCTATGAAGGCTATTTCTATTGCTCTGAAGCCTATATGCGGGCCAAAACAATCTTTTTCATGGTCCACAAAGGCGCTGTTCCAAAAAAATTGCGCAAAAAACTGCAATACTGATTCAAGTCCCGGTATCCATTCAACACAATGTATCTGTTCAAGTCCCGGCATCCGTTCTACACAAAGTATCTGTTCAAGTCCCGGTATCCGTTCTACACAAAGTATCTGTTCAAGTCCCGGTATCCGTTCAACACAATGTATTTGCTCAGTTCCTGGCATCTGTCCAGCGATAGGTGCCCGTTCTGCAAAACATTTTCCTCAGCACCAGGGATCGCTTACCTCAGGGTCTTCTGCGAATGCGCCGCCGGACGGGAACCAATTGAATAGCATTGATGCAAGGGTTGCGTGGGGGTGTTCATGCAGTGATTTTGTTTTATCCCTGGTATATGAATCTTCATCAACAGTTCAGCGATCCTTGGTGCACTGTTGACAACAGGG
>CAZOXI010000438.1:0-3682 GCA_964583445.1 uncultured Bacteroidaceae bacterium
CAGCATTCGAATACCTGGATTTCGACTATGCCGACCAGATCTACAGTCGTGGGGGGTCAGCTCTGAAAATGAGCCGGTACAAACCAAGGGATGATGAGTTCACGGTTGATTTTTTTAAAAAATATAAAGTAAAATTGCTGGTGACGATCGGAGGGGATGATACTGCTTCCACGGCCAACCGGCTTACCAAATTCCTGGCCAGCCAGAAGCTGGATGTGAAAAATATTCATGTGCCCAAGACCATTGACAATGATCTTCCGCTGCCCGAAGGGACACCCACATTCGGGTACCACTCGGCGAAGGAAGAAGGGGTTCGACTGGCGACTACCATATATGAGGATGCACGCACCAGCGGTAACTGGTTCGTTGTTTCGGCGATGGGTCGTGAAGCAGGTCACCTGGCCATGGGTATCGGTACGGCTACCCACTACCCGATGATCATCATCCCGGAGATGTTCAATAAGACCAAGATCACTTTTGGCAAGATCACCAACCTGGTGATCTCCTCAATGGTAAAAAGGCGGATTCTTGGAATCGACTACGGAGTTGCGATCATCAGTGAAGGAGTATTCCATTTCATGAGTGAAAAAGAAGTGATTGACACGGGCATTAATTTCACATACGATGACCATGGCCACCCCGAACTCGGAAACGTGAGCAAGTCACACATCTTTAATATGCTTACACAGCAGGAATTGAAAAAGCTGCGCATTAAAGTAAAGAGCCGTCCGAATGAAATGGGCTATGAACTGCGTTGCTGCCGGCCGGTGGCATACGACCTTGCCTATGCCACAAGGCTTGGACTCGGTGTGTTCAAACTTTTCCAGGATGGTAATACGGGATGTATGATCATGATCAACAGGAATTCAGAAGTGAAGCCGCTCTTCCTTAAAGATGTGGAGGATGAGAAAGGGAAAGTAAAGCCAAGGCTGGTTGATGTAAATTCGCAGAATGTGCAGATGATTTTCAGGAACAACCTGCATTATCTCACCAAGGAAGATTACCGTGCTGCGAAGAAATATGTGAAGAATCCCGAGGAATACGATTTCATGCGGATCCTGGAATGGGAGTAGCCTGCCACTAAATCAGGCGACCCTGAGTCATTTTTTTGCGGTTGTAACGCCGGCTTGACCAGTTCCTGATCTTGAATTGGCGAGCCAAAGGGCTGAACCTTTGTTTGTAAAATTAAAACTGATGCTTTCAAAAGTAAAGCGTTGGTTACAAAAATTGAACTGATGGTTTCAAGGGTTGAATGACCTGGTGGTTAAAAACAAAAATCTTAAAAGCGCCTGTATCCCGGGCGCTTTTTTTTTGCCCAAACATTGACACATGCCTGATATTATCCTATTTTTAAAGAAAAACTAATCCAATGGCAACAATCAAGAAAAAAGGAACGATCGGTATTTTAACAGGAGGCGGTGATGTACCTGGTTTGAATCCCGCGATCAGGGCAGTAACCATTCGGGCATTGCGTGAAGGCTACCAGGTGATCGGGTTGCGACGCGGATGGGCCGGGGTGATGGAGATCCAGCGTGATAAAAAAACAGATAACAGTGATTGCTATACCTTACTCACAGAGAATATTGTCAACAAGGCCGGGCGTACCGGGGGAACATTCCTGCACACTTCGCGTACCAACCCAAGTAAAGTGAAACAGGAGGATCTTCCGCCACACCTGTCTGAAAAATACAAGGACAAGGTAAATGACCTGACAGAGGAGGTGATCAAAAACATGGAATTTCTTGGTATTGACTACCTGATCCCAATTGGCGGGGACGATACCCTGAGTTTCGGAGTGCGGCTCTACCAGGAGGGATTCAAAGTGATTGCCATCCCAAAAACCATGGATAATGATGTTGCCGGCACGGACTATTGCATCGGTTTCAGCACGTGTGTTACACGTACCATCCAGATGACCAATACATTGCGAACAACGGCAGGATCCCACGAGCGGATCCTGGTGATGGAGGTGTTTGGACGCTATTCAGGATTTACCGCCATGCTGCCAACCATGGCAGGATCGGCCAACAGGTGCGTGATACCGGAACATAAATTCGATATCGAGAATTTGACCGAACTATTGGTAGAAGACCGTTACAAGAATCCCAGCAAATATTCTGTAGTGCTGGTCTCCGAAGGCGCCACGTTTAAGGGAATGGACAAAATGGTCATCCAGAGTGAAGAAAAAGATGCCTTTGGTCATGTCAAGCTTGGGGGTATAGGTACCATGGTTTCAGAGCGAATCAAACAGTTTTCGCCCAAATTCAATAATGGCAAAGAGGTGAATGTGATCAACCAGTCGCTGGGTTACATGGTGCGTGGAGGAGATCCGGATGCCATCGATTCCATTGTTCCCATGGCCTATGGAAACCTGGCCCTTGATTTGATATTGAAAGGGATTCATGGCAGACTCGTTGTGCTCAGAAACGGACGTTACGACAATGCGCCACTCGATGTGGTTACCAGCAATTCAAAATTTGTAGATGTGAAAAAGCATTACAATACCGAACGTCTGCGCCCCCATTTTAAAAGCTTCGAATTCCAGCCATTGTTTATCATGACAGGCAGCGGGATTAATTAGCCTGTCCAGCCACGTTGACTGTATTGACAAACTCTAATTAGCAGCCGGGGGATCTCATATAGTAGCCCACTTACGAGATACACATACCCTCCCATTGCCCATGGTGTAAATGAAGCGCCCGAGCTGCGTATGCACACATCAGGATGACCATGGAGCACAGCTGAATAATCTGCCCGGGGAACTATTTTTCCTGTGACCGCGATTATTGTATGCTGAACCAGGGGGATACTTGTTACCGAAACCAGGCACGTTTACCGAAACCGGGTACGTTTATCCGGAAACAGGCACTTTTATCCGGAACCGCGCTTATTTCCTGATATACACCCAGGCGTCGAAAACGATCTCCTCGCGGGCTTTGTACATGGCCCGGATCGCTTCATCCAGTGTACTGTGTGCGCTGAATACCACCAGGTTGAAATTGTATGGTCCCTGCACGATATCTCCGGTGCCCCCTTGCTGGCGCATTTCAGCAGCATAATCATCAGCATAGGTGCTGTTCTTGAATGCACCGGTAATCACACAATACTTACCCGCAGTTGCAGCAGCTTGCTTTTCTTCTTGTAAAGTGTATTGCTCGAGTGCACTGGCGCACTCATCTGCCTTGAGTTTTAAGAGGTCATATTGCTGCTGCAGATTTGCCAGTTCTTCTTCAACTTTTGCTTTCTGGGCGACAAGGGCGTCAACCTCTTCCTGGCTCATGGAAGATTTTTCAAACAGTGAGCAGGAAGCGGCGGTCAGTATTACCAGTATCAGGATGGATAGCTTTTTCATGGGTTCTGTTTTAAGTATTATATATCAAAATTAAAATATTAATCTATTCAATACCATTAGTTTATTAACAATCGTGTCACCTGTACTGCTCCCGGCTATGTTGTTGCAAAAAAGGCAACATCAAGACCGGCAGGCTTAATCTTCAGGAGTATCCGGTGGGTTCCAGCGTAAACTGGAAATGATCGGAAAATGGTCAGAGAACCTGGATTTGATCCTCGTGAAATCTGACGCTGCAAGGTCATCGCTGTACAGGATGAAATCAATCCGGTACGAGGGCAGATCTCCGGCGTAGGTATTGCCGAATCCCTGGCCGGCCTCCCTGAAGGCATC
>CAZOXI010000439.1:0-3655 GCA_964583445.1 uncultured Bacteroidaceae bacterium
ATCCGCAACAGGATCATTCACATCCGCGGGTTTTTGCTTCAGCTTTTTCACAAGTGCCTCCACCTGTCTTACTGACAGGTCCTGCGCTACGGTTCGTTTGAAGGCCTCCAGCTGTACTTCCGCATCCTCTACACCCAGCAATGCACGGGCCTGTCCCATAGAAAGTTGTTTTTCCCTGATCGCAGCCTGGATATCGGCCGGCAACTTCAACAGGCGCAGATAATTGGTTACAGTGGCCCGTTTCTTCCCCACCCTTTCACCGAGTGTTTCCTGTGTGAGGTTAATTTCTTCCATGAGTCGCTGGTAGGAGATGGCCACCTCAATGGCGTCCAGGTCCTCTCGCTGAATATTTTCCACCAGTGCCAGCTCCAGCATGTTCTCGTCTTCCGCTTCGCGGATATACGCCGGGATCTTTTTCAATCCTGCTTTTGCGGCTGCTCGCAACCTGCGTTCCCCAGTGATCAGCTGGTATTTGTTCTCGTCGATTTTCCGTACCGTCAGCGGCTGGATGATCCCCAGCTCTTTGATGGAGACCACCAGTTCCTCGAGCGATTCCTCGTCGAAGTTCGTACGTGGCTGGAAGGGATTCGCTTCAATACTTTTCAGCGGGATTTCGTTGGCCGATGTGGCCATTTTAATCAACTCACGGGCTTCCTCCCCACGTTCTTCAATCAGGGCCCCGAGTCCCCTTCCCAATGCATTTTTCTGTGCCATCAATGTTAGAAATTACGAATCAATAACTTTATCTTTTTGCTTCAGGGCTGTCTCCTCGTTTTTCTGCAGGACCTCCCGTGCAAGGTTCAGGTAATTCACGGCCCCCTTGGAGTCTGCATCATACAAAATGGCCGGTTTTCCGAAACTCGGCGCTTCACTCAGGCGGATGTTCCGTTGGATGATCGTATCGAAGACCATCTGCTGGAAATGTTTTTGTACCTCCTCAACTACCTGGTTGGACAGGCGGAGACGGGCATCGTACATGGTCAGCAGGAATCCTTCAATCTCCAGGTCGGTATTCAGCCCTTTCTGGATGATGTTGATCGTATTAAGCAGTTTCCCGAGCCCTTCAAGTGCAAAGTATTCGCACTGCACCGGTATGATGACGGAATCGGAAGCAGTAAGCGCATTTACGGTGATCAGTCCCAGTGAAGGGGATGTATCGATGAGGATATAATCGTATTTATCGCTGACCTTTTCCACCACTTTTTTGAGCATGTATTCACGCTCGCTCATGTTCAGCATTTCGATCTCCGCACCCACCAGGTCGATGTGTGAAGGTATCAGGTCGAAGCCTTTCAGTTCACTGTTCAGGATGATCCGGTTGGGATCGATATCGTCGATCAGGCATTCGTAGATGCTGGTCTTAACCTTCTTGATGTCAAAACCGGTTCCCGAAGTAGCGTTGGCCTGCGGATCTGCATCGATCAACAATACTTTCTTGTCGAGAATAGAGAGGCTGGCGCCCAGGTTAATGGCCGAAGTCGTTTTGCCAACCCCACCTTTCTGATTCGCCAGAGCGATTACTTTACCCATCTGCAAAATTCTTTTTTAATGGTAAAAACGGAAAAACAAAGTTACACTTTTCGCCTGTGAAGCCTTTTGATAAGGTCGTTTGTTGTAAACAATCAAAATGCACTTTGTTAACATGTTATCAACAATCCTTTAAGCTGTAAATATAAGGTATTTATTGTGTGAATGTTACAAAATCAGCCATCAACAGGTCCTTTTACACCATGAAAGATGAAAAAATAATATATATATTTTACTATATATATTAATATTTATTTAAATATATATTTCATACAGAATGAACAATTGTCAATTCAAAACACAGCCAATGTCAGGCAGTTGCAGGTGGGATTCAGAAAAGCTCTAAGGGGTCTGTTCTCAGGAATGTTTCCCACGGTATTCCACCTGTTCCGATCACCAGCGCCTTTGATCCGGGGAACCTCTTTGCAAATTCCCGGAGGCCATTTGTACTTATTTTTCTGCCGCTTTTAACCTCTAAAGCTACCAATTGATTGTGTTTTTCCATGACGAAGTCCACCTCCAGATTCCTGTCTCTCCAATAGTACAACTGATTTTCCTTTTTAAAAGCCGTGTTGATTAAATGCGATCCTATGGCTGATTCAACGAGGCGACCCCAGATGTGAGGTTTTTCCCTTGACTCCTTAAATGACATATTGAGAAGACTTCCCGTTATTGCTGTATTATATACCTGGAGTTTCGGACTTGACGATCGTTGCCTCAGTTTTTGTCCGCTGTATTTTTCAATTCCTCCAATGAGTCCGGCAGATGAAAGGAGATCTAAATAATGCGCAATGGTGACTGTGTTTCCTGCATCCTGAAGTTGTCCAAGGATTTTTGTATAGGAAATGATCTGACCACTATAATTTGCGGATAAGTCGAATAATCTTCTTAATAACGCCGGCTTGTTAATCTTTGTCATTTGAAATATATCCCTGCTAATGGCTGCTTCAACCAGGGAGTCTCTGATATATTCTTTCCATCTTATTTCATTAGATATCAGGTCAAATGCTCCGGGATATCCACCAAAATAGACATATTGATCAGGAGTCATTCCAAATGCATCATTCATCTCGGCGCAAGACCAGTGATTCATTGAAATTGATTCAAATCTTCCAGCAAGGGATTCAGATAACCCTTCCTGAATCAGCAGGCGTGAAGATCCAAGTAGAATTAACTTTATCTGTATATTGTTCAGGGTATCATGATCCCACTCCTTCTTAATGTGCTCACTCCAGTTATCAATTTTTTGTATTTCATCGAGACAAAGAATGAGCTCGGATAGCTTATCATTTTTCAGCTGCAAACGCGCCCGCTCCCATACAGAGTTTATCCAGAACCCGGAGCTATCAATCTGTCCATCTGCAGAAAGATATATTGATGGCAGATTCACCTGATCCAGGGTTTGCTTTACAAGGGTTGTTTTTCCTATTTGTCGTGGACCTGTGATTACCTGAATGAACCTTCGTGGCTCAATCATCCTGTTTTTAAGTGTTTTGATATAATGACGCTGATACATACGATACAATTTACTCATTCATATTAGTAATTTTACTCATTGCAATAAGTAAAAATAAATAATATTTTCTTAAAACAAGAATTCTCCAACACGCAAATTCAAAAAATAAGCCGATTATGGGAAACTAGTAGAATAGTGACCAGCTCATATAAATGCCTTACAAGCGTTGAAATCAAACATGGTATCAATATTGGCCGGACTGGTCCTGATCAGATTAGGAAGGTTGAAAGGAAAAGTATAATTTTAACTTGAGGATTCAACCTGTCATTTGATCTTCCGGAAAAAATTCGCAGTTTCCAGTTGTCAGGATGGAAATGATTAGTCTGTCAACAGAACAGGTGCGGCTGGATCATTAAGTTTGAGAAGAAGTACCACTTGCCTTTGTATGCAAGTACGACGGTAAGGGCGCACAAAAAAATATTATAATGTACAGAGCGACACTGCTGAAGCGTTCAGATCAGAGCGTACCAGGAAACCGGATCATTTACAAAAGCTCCGTTTATACCAAAGCAACTGTGATCCTGTTATTCTGCTTTTTTATGAAAGTACTGTTCAGTTGCAGGGAGCCTGAGCCATTGGACATGCAATATAGCAAGATAACCCTTGATTTGT
>CAZOXI010000440.1:0-3654 GCA_964583445.1 uncultured Bacteroidaceae bacterium
CTCAAGTGTATAGTTTGGAAAAAAGAAGTCAAGGATCGGGTTCACATCCCCGATGTTCACAAAAAAATCGAAAGAGGCGAGCGTATCTCCTGCCGGTTGAGGTGTATCAAGAAGTTCAAAATGGTCATTCAGCAATCCGGAAAATGTTCCTGGCAGGCTTCGAAGTTCATAATTGCCGGTAATGCCCGCATTCACTTCATCTGAATACAGCGTGATATAGGAGGTGTCTTTGCTGTTCCCTGTTTCAAGCGAAATATTATCCATGGTGATCTCGCTCCCGGTTCTTTTGAAATAGCTGTCTGCCAGCTGGATATTTCCGTTGAGATTTCCGATTTGGTTGCCTGTCATTTTGGTTGTAACCTGGAAAGATGCAAAATATTCCGGGTCATCCTCCCTCAAATTGAGATAATAGGGACGCAATTTGGCAACGTTTGCAGTAAAATCGAATGCAGGTACCTTTTCTTCAAAGTCAATTCTCCCGTCAAAAGTCATGTCAATATTGGGGTCCTCGATGAAAAAGCTGCCATCAAATTTCCTGTTGGTAAATGTGCCTTCTAATTGTATATTACTGTAGTCATATCCATACAAGCCTAATGTGTCCAGGGTTCCAGAGGCAATTGCCTCCAGATCTCCATCGCGGTTGACCCCATCCAGGGTGACATTGAAAACGAGCTTACCAATGTCTGATTCCCTGCTGATCATCTGTCCCATATCAAACCCGGTTGATTCTAAATCCCCCTTGAACCTGAAATTCCGGGCGGAATCAGGTCGCATATTGAGGTCTACAGTGATATCCCCCAGATTGGTACTGAACACACCATCCGTTTCAAAATCGTTCCTGTACCCGCGGAACCCTCCCCGGTAACGCATCTCTTTGAGGCCACTGTATAAAAGTGTATCCCGCATGATCCCGAGGTCATATGCTGCTAAAAGATTACTGAATTCCGAAGGGATCGTTCTGAATTCCCGAAAATCGAAATCCATGAATAAGCTGTCTTTGGAGGGCAGTCCGGCTAACCTTATATCAAATTCAAACCGGGTATGGTCCATGTAATCCATATGTATACTTTTCCCGGTGAAATCTCCGAACCTGCCGGATATCGCGCCATTGAGATTGATCTTGCCTGTCAGCTCCCGGGTTTGCGAAAAAAAATACCCGATATCCGAAAAATCCAGCCGGGAGTTGGAGGAGGCGATGTACATATCTACCGAATCAAAGATCTGCTTCATATCCCTGGGATCGTTGTACCTGAATTCAACCCGCGGTAACCTGGCAGTGGAAAGTCCTGTAATAACAGTTCCTTCAGAAAATGCCATGAATGTTTTACTGAACTGCATATCGAATTCAGCATCTTGAATCAGGAAGCCGGATATTTCACGTCCAGATGCCCTGGTTACGGTGAAATTGGTTGTGTCCATTCTAAAATTTAAATCCTCAATTTCAGCATCTATATTTCGAATATCCAGATTCGTAAAATCCGCTCCATATTCCTCTGATGGTTTGTAAGGATCGATTCGCCTGAACCTTGAATTAATGAACTGTACCTGGTCGATGGTAAGATTAATTTTTTCCTCGGGTGGTTTGTCAATTCTGAGGCTGTCTACTAAAAATTGCAGGGAGCTGTTTCGCTGCTCGTCCATAATTAGCTGAAACAGGGCATTGTCAAACGAGATTTTTTTGAATCTGACCTGTTGTTTATCCGGCCTGAAGGTGTTGATCCTGAGATTACAGATTTCAGCATAAATGAGCGTATCGCCCTGCTGGTCCTCCATATAGACATCATGAAGTTGTAGTCGCCTGAAGAAACTGTAGTTGACTGCCGAAACAGAAATTTTTGCCTGTAACTTCTCTGAAAGATCCTTTGTAATGTATTCGGCGAAAGTGGTCTGGACCTGCTTGTTTTTCATAAATAGCAATCCCAGGGTGGGTAAGGAAACCAGCACCAACATTAATACAAGCGTTATTTTAGCTAACTTTTTAATACTTTTGCCCTTGCATTTTGTAAAACTTAAGGGCAAAAATAGTGATAATACTTCACACTATTCCGGATATTTATGAGCATAACTATATTAGGCATTGAGTCCTCATGTGACGATACATCAGCAGCCGTGATACGTGACCGGTTACTGCTGTCAAATATTATTTCGAACCAGGAAGTTCACAGGGCCTATGGAGGAGTGGTCCCGGAGCTGGCCTCCAGGGCACACCAGCAAAATATTATTCCCGTCGTCGACCGGGCATTGAAACAGGCAGGTGTAACGGCAGCAGAGATCGATGCTGTGGCTTTCACACGCGGTCCCGGATTGCTCGGGTCATTGCTCGTGGGGACCTCCTTTGTGAAGGGGTTTGCGTTGGCCAGGGGGATCCCTATGATTGACATTAATCACCTGCAAGCCCACGTACTGGTGCATTTTATCCAGACAGAGGACCGGTCCGACAGCCCGGAATTTCCATTCCTCTGTTTGCTTGTATCAGGTGGCCACACACAACTCGTTCTCGTCCGCGATCACCTGGAAATGGAAATTATTGGGAAGACCATTGATGATGCAGCGGGCGAAGCATTTGATAAATGTGCCAAGGTAATGGGGTTGCCTTATCCAGGAGGTCCGGTAGTCGATAAGTTGGCGGCTGAAGGTGATCCGTTCAGGTTCGACTTTAACAAGCCGCGTATTCCGGACCTGGATTATTCATTCAGTGGATTGAAGACCTCGTTTCTTTATTTCCTGCGCGACCGGCTGAAACAGGATAAGGAATTCATTGAAAAAAACAAACCTGACCTGGCTGCGTCTCTGCAGCGAACCATCATTGAGATCCTCATGGATAAATTGGAGCGGGCTGTGGCAGAAACAGGTGTTGCCGAGATTGCCCTTGCCGGCGGTGTGTCAGCTAATTCCGGACTAAGAAATGCAGTTACCAATGCATCCATGGAAAAGAGGTGGAAGATTCATATTCCCCCATTCAGCTTTACTACTGATAATGCTGCAATGATAGCTATTACAGGTTTTTACAAGTTTCAGAAGCAGGAATTTGCGGGCCAGGATATTACTCCGCTCGCGCGGATGCATTTTTAAGTGAATGGGTTATTGCCGCCGGATCATCCATGTAAAATCATTTTTTCCGGGATGATAGTTTCTTAAAAATTTTTATCTTAGACTGAAATTTTAAGCTATGGACAGGATAGAGCATGAGCCCACATCCAAAACACCTTATGTCCTGCTTGACCCAAAAGGAAGGATCAAATTCCGCGGGAGGTCAATCCCGGAAGATGTGTCCCTGTTCTATGAGGATATTTTAAATTGGGTACAAACCTATAGCAAAGCTGCTGCTCCGTCTACTGAAGTTGATATTGAGATGGAGTATCTGAACAGTGGGACTTCCAAGTATATGCTAAAGATCCTCAAAGTAATCAAAGACATTGACGTGAAAGGTAAAGAATTGAAAATCAATTGGATTTACGAAGAGGGTGACGATGATATCATGGAAAGAGGTGAGTATTATGCATCAATTCTTGACTTGAAGATCAAATTCATAGAGATTGAATAGATCTTCTTACACCCTTTGACTTCTTTTACTTAAGCAAGGCTGTGAGTTGACCGGTAAGATGATCAAAATTTTCCCGCGTTTCATCGTCCATATCTTTTAAATGTAATTCC